>DUCD01000245.1:19959-22570 GCA_012959985.1 Verrucomicrobiales bacterium
CCTGGGTCCCATCGGGTTTTTCCCAACCGATCGTCACGAAGCCACCACCGGTTCCCGCTTTATAGAGTGCTTCAAAATAATAAATACCGCCTCTTTCCAGCGAAAGAGTGCCGCTGCGTTCTCCCAGGCGATCCCCACTGAACAGGAGGGCGCCACTGGCTGTTTCCTCGGCCACCAACGCAAGATTGGCGGGGTCGAGATCCGAGCTGACCCAGAATTCGCCCGCGGCATCACTGCTGATGAAGAAGGTGAAATCCCCGGTAGCCGGCGCCTGAAAGTATCCGCGGATAAGACTTCCGTAATTGTCCACTTGATCGACCGGAGTGGTCAGCCCCTCTTCCACCAATATATCGGCAAAGTCCGGAGAATTCGGATAATTGGGCGCATCCTTCAAGTTCTGAACATCAACGCCCTCGATACCATCGAAGAATAACTGTTCCAGCAGACCTGCGTTCATAGGCAAAACCATGCCTATTGTAATGAGTAAGAATGGGATAAGCTTTTTCATAAAGATTAGTTTCCTAATGCAATGTATTGGGGATTAACTTGCAGATTAAGAAATTTCTGAGTTTTTGGCAATCAAAATTTGGAAAACCTCAGGGAAAATCACCCTACATTTCTTGCCCGGACACGGGCGGAGAATTGAAAATGATACTATCGGCCGTTCGCTTTACGATCCATTCGCTTCATCATGCTTAAGGCAAGCTTCCGTCTCAAGGGAGCGGTCAATCTGTTCAGCCATCCCATGGAGGGAGTGTTCTTAGCAGACTCGAATCGCTTCAATCCCAGTTCGTCAACCGCCTTCATCATGAGTGGCAATCGCACGGCATCGATCGGGATACCCGTGGCATCCGCGATCCTCACCATACGTTGAAAATTGCCGGCAACACAGGCGGTGTCCACCAAGGCTTCCTGACCGGCCACTTTCAACAATTCATTCTCGGCACGCCTCAGATCGGTTTCATCCCGCGAGACCACTGCTTCGGCAAATTCCACCAACTCTCTGGCGTGCAGAACACCCTCAGGTGAAGTTTCAGATCCTCCGTCATTGATTATCCGGAGATCAATCTTTGTTTCAGTGAGATCGGCGCTCAAACTGAGCATCGTAGCGTGCGCACTCGTTCAGTAAAAGCACTCGCTGCAGGCGGATATCCTCCCTGCCACCAATTCGATTTGCCGCCGATCAAGGGCTCGGCCAGTAGGACCACTCAAATTCTTCATTTGCGACACACTGAGGTATTGGGCATCGCCTACTCGGTACCATTCACGCACCGCATTGGGCACCAGACTGAGCGCGCGAAGAACATGGGCCGTCTGACCTGCCTTCCAGAGATCCTTTTCCACTCCCACAGCCCCATCAACCGGAATCATCGCAACAAACCCCACATCCCGCTTTGCCTTGATTGGACGGTAATGATCGGGCTCCCCTTCCACTGGTTCAGGCAGAGGTTCCAAAGCCACCCCCAGAGCGCGCATTGATTCATCAATGCTGAAAACAGTGACAGCGACGCCTACCAGTTCTACATACTGCTCTTCGCTCAATTCACAGTTTTCAACGTACGTCTGAGTGATACGGTTCTGATCAGTGATGACCCGATGCACCGCATCCACTGCGGCTGAAGGCAGTGTCCCGGATTCTTGATGCGTGCCAGGAAATTGGTAAGGAGAAAGTGCCTTCTTCCGTTCACTGCAGTAATCACACTGGGTGGCATTGCGCACCTCCCGGGCAATGGCCACGCGTTCGGCACCACTCCACCAGCTACCCGCCTGAGCCAGACAATGCCAGTATTCCCGATAGGCAGATGAAATGTCTGTCCGAATTTTATAAGGAGAGTTCTGAAAGGAAAAAGCCGTCATTGTCTACAAAATTCATTTCACTCAGATTAAAACTAGATTCAAAAACATCAAAGTTAAGTAATTGGTATGTTCTATGCTTCAGGTTTTATGAATTTTTATTGTTATGAAATCAGTATCCAAAGAAAGCTCAATCAAAGAAAAGTTCCTGGCTCGAATCTGTTATGTGATGGGATTCCTTGCTATTTTTTTTGCCGTTATCACACAGAACTCCTTAGGTGAATGGAAAACGAACTGGATAAAAGTCCCCACCAAAATCAATCCCGATATCGGTGAATGGATTCAAGTCGTCAACCCAAATTCAATCGATTTCACCATGGCAATCAATGGGGTAGTACTCTTGGGATTCCTCGCTCTGGTCGCCGGCACTATTTCCGAACACAACGTGAAAACCCGTGATTTAATCCAAAATCTACGATCGGAAATCAAGAACCTGAAATCCTGCTGAAATCCTGAAGAGAGAAGGCAGAGCATCTTTCCGGATCTGGAAAAACTTACAGGTTAGGTAATATCAGTTTTGCAGTCGGTAGCGTACGCTGCCCACTGCCCTTCTTTTAAATCGCACCCCATCTTCTCCGTTATTCAATCAACTCCGGGATGTGATCCTATTCGCGTGTTTTCGCGTATTTCTCGGACTGTCCCGAATGGCACTAAGTTAAGGCAACTCGTCGATGAATCCAGAGTTTCTGGAATCTTCCAGTGTTCTTCCAATTGAAGTATTACAGGGTAGGGCTCGCTCTCCGAGCGCGCCGCTTGA
>DUCD01000246.1:0-8954 GCA_012959985.1 Verrucomicrobiales bacterium
AAAATAACTTTCCTCAAACAAAGATCATCGCCATTTCCGGAGCAATAAAAGACGAACACGTCGATTATCTAAAGACTGCTGAAAGAATGGGCGCTCATTGTTCGCTTTGAAATCCTTTTGACTTTACCATTCTCGTAGAGAAAATTGAAGAAATGCTCAAGAGGGATTGAGAAAGAGTCCACGATTGAGGTGTTTTCTGATATAGAGGCTCAACACGCTGAAGCGTGAGAACTTCACCGAAGCCCAGCGCCATTCGTATAGGCCTCATCTTCGGCTGAGATACGGATTTTCTCTAACAAAATAACGCCATTGGAGTTCCTTTGCTTTTGATATCCCTATCCGCGAGCTGATGCCGATTTTCAGCTTATTAGTTTGGCGGGCAAGCGGTCGGATTTGGATTTCAGAGGAGCCGATTTGCTCCCCGTGGTGGCCGGGGTCAAAATTGAAAGCGGAGAAAAGCTTACCCGGACCATTCGTAAGACGGCAGCCAGTAGCGGGAGATCTGCGTTTGATCATTTGGTCTATACCTGCGATGGGTTCTACAGCCCGGATCAGCACTGCACCGACGCCTTCTTTTTCAGTCGTGAAATTCAAGCAACGGTGCATTCCATAGATTAGGTAAATGTAAATGCAACCGTAAGTCTCCCTGAGCATGACTCCTTTTTTTGGCCGAGTGATCGCATGAGAGGCAGGGTCGTTCCGGTAGGCTTCGGTTTCGACGATAACACCTTCGCACCCTCGATAGCTCAAGTGCATACCGAGTAGTTTGCGAGCTACAGTAATGGTGTTTTTTTCAAAAAATCGTTGATCGATTAGGGATGCTGAATTCATGGTTGGTAAGTCACTAAACCCTCGGAAGAGTTTGCCCCCCCTGTCCCTGAGGGTAGCTCATGTGTGTTGTGCCGAAATCATCATGATGGGTTCTACAATATTAAGTGACCGGGGTTAGATTTTAATAAAAATCCGTTTTTTGAATAGCCAGTGACACAAATACCAAAGGAGGAAGAGGACAATTAGACGGGTGATGAATTCAGCCGGTAATTCGCCCATCCACCCGAAGAGGGCCATGGTAAAGGGCTTGACGGAATGCTCGATGACATCAGCGCCTCCGATATGGCAGAACAAATAAATGAACAGTGAGTTCATCCCCACCACTGCGAAAAACAAGGTGCCCCTTTTCCGTTGTTTGATATCAATCCACCAATAGGAAAGTGCAAGAGCGAGCACCGTCCATCCACCACTGACGAACACAAAGGTGGATGTTGCGGTACGCTTGATTATCGGAGTTATGGGGCTCAGACCATATCCAAGCACGACGCCAATCAGGCCGGCAATGGTGAGTATTTTCAGTTTTTGGGAAGCGTCACGGTTGCTTATCAACAATTGCCCGGCCAACACACCCCAAATGGTGTGCGCCGTGGTGGGGATGGCATTGAATGAAACCCAATGGCCACTGAGGTTTTCACCGCCATACTGTATATCCAGCCAGGTTCCAAAGTTTTCGTTTGCGACGAAGGCGTGATTGAAACCCTCTACGGGAAACCCGCGATAGATCATTTCGGTCAGTGCCAGTAATGCAACTGAGAAGATCAGTTGGAATTTCATCGGTTTATTCATGATCAGAAATGCCATCAAATAAGTGACCGAAAGCTGAGCCAGAACATTTTGAAAACGAAAGACAATTTTACCGGGTCCCATGCAATAGAGCGCCCAGCCAAGAAAGAGCAGCAGGAACGACCGTTTCACAGCATGCCCTGTCATTTGTCTGTGGCTTTGTCCGGCCTTTGCTCGATTGACCAGCGAGTAAGGCATCGCCACTCCGACGATAAACATGAAGAAGGGCTGAATCAAATCCCAGAAGCGGAGTCCATCCCATGGAATATGGTGAAACTGTACTCCAATGGTGCGGATAAATGTTCCCTCCAATTCAGGGCTTACTAATAGCGAGAACACCTCGGTCGTCTCGGCAACCAGCAGGAACATGGTCAGGCCACGGAAAAAATCCAGAGAGTACAGTCGTTCTCTGGAAATGTTGGGATTGGGTTCGGATGCTTTCATCGATAAATCATATAGGTTGAATTCAATACCTACAAAGGGAGTTGGAAATAGACTGGAATTGTAAATACAGGCTTAAATTCATTGCAACGGATTCAGCTTTATTTATTTGCTCAAGGTATCGAATGATTTCAGGGAATATAAAAACATCAAAACCGAAAGAATCAATTGCTTTTCTCTCTATTAATTTTAAATGATTGGGGGTAATCAGATGTCAATTCGAATTGAAATCAAGGGCCTTGAATATGAAAACACCTATGATCAAAGTGATTGGAATCTCATAGCTTTATGGGTAAACGCGACAGTGGTATGGACTACATCGACGATTTCAACGGCATTGCCGCTTTCCGTTGGCCGGCCAGATTAAGCTTAACCGAATGGCAGTGGAACAAGCCCATTGGGAATCTTCAGATTCCAATGATGTTACTGATTGATTCCTTACCAGATAAAATTGTTTGGATTTCATTGAAATCAGGCGTATACAATTGATGATAAGCTAACAAGTCGAATCATGACTTCTCGAATACGCTACCATTATTTTGCCTCATTCAGGTTGGAACTTACACGGATATTGTGTGCGTGTTTCCTGGTGTTCTTCTTCTTTTCAGTCGAAAATGCCTCGGCCTGTTCTGTTCCCGTTTTTCGTTACGCATTGGAAAGGTGGGCACCGGATCCATATGGAATGGTGGTGTTTCACCGCGGACCTCCATCCGAAGATCTCGATTCTCTGATTAATAGTTTGGCTCCTTCAAGTGATTCAACGGTCGGTCTTATGATCAAAATGGTTGACTTGGATAACGAACCTGAATCGGGAGCCATTAAGATGTGGCAGTCCCTTGAGACGGATGTTCTTCCATGGATGGTCATGGCCTACCCCTTTACCAGTCGCATTAACGGCCCTGCGTGGTCCGGTGAACTGAATGCTGAAAATGTCGAAAAACTGATGGAGTCACCGATCAGGAGAGCTTTGGCACGAGGATTACTCCAGGGAGAATCCGGAGTCTGGATTCTTCTTGAATCCGGCAACAGCGAAAAGGATGACAAGGCGGCAGCCGTCCTGACCGAGAATTTGAAACACATGGAAGAATCACTGGTATTGCCTGATATTTCGCCTCAGGACATATCAAGCGGTCTGATGTCGATCGAAGCGGATGAGCTTAAGGTTTCATTTTCCCTGCTCCGAGTCAGTAAAGAGAATCCGGAGGAAGCGGTTCTGGTCAATATGCTTCTGGGGACAGAAGAAGATTTGAAGGACCTCAAAGAGGAACCGATCGCCTTTCCGGTTTTTGGGCGGGGGCGAGCACTCTACGCATTGGTTGGCAAAGGAATCAATCGGGCAAACATTCTGGATGCCTGTGGATTTCTGGTGGGATCCTGCTCGTGTGAAGTGAAGGATCAAAACCCCGGAGTCGACCTGTTCATGAATGTGGACTGGGTAAACTTGGTCCAGCCTTACATTGACCTCGATCGTGAACTACCCGCATTAACAGGTTTTACTGCCTCTTTGGCTGAAACCGGCAAAGCAATCTCAGGTGGCGGAAATTCTGTTGACTCAGCAGAAGAAGAAGATCCAGTGAAGTCTGTTCCTGGAAATGTGCAGATCACTTCTCCGGAAATGGAAGAGGTCCTGACGAAGAACAGTCCTTTCTTGAGAAAAATCCTTCTGATTGGTGCCGCCTCCCTTATTGGAGTTTTCGGACTGGGATTCTTTGTCTTTCGAGTGAAGGGTTGAGTTACCTTGATGTGTTGAAAATGAATGCCCTGGGCTCCCATTGAACCCAGCTACGTCATGAAATTATTACGCTTGATCTTTCTGGAGTCGATCCATCGAAAAACAAATTGCGGTCTAACCTTGATCGCTGTCACCCTTGCTGTTGCCTGTTTTGCGGCCACAATGATGTCGATGGATTCAGACCTAAGGCAGACTCGCCTGATTCTTCAATCACGACAGGAAGCTGTTGCGCAGGCGGGTGCCGACCTGGAGGACTCCATGCGTAAGATCACAAAAGGGCTAGGATTCAACGTGCTGATTCTCCCCGAAGACCAGGATTTGAATGAGTTGCATCTCGAGGGAGGGTTTTCCAAATCCATGCCTGAATCTTATGTAGAGACATTGGCTGGATCAAAGATTGTAACGGTGAATCACCTTCTTCCGACGGTGACGAGGAAAATCAAGTGGCCGGAACAGAAGAGGGAAATCATTCTATATGGCACGCGTGGTGAAGTGCCTCTCATGCATCGAGACCCCAAAAAACCTTTATTGGATGCCGTACCTAAAGGAAAAATGATCGGCGGGTTTCAAATTGCCCATGATCTTGAGTTCAGGCTCGATGACGAAGTGGTGCTTTTGGGAAAAGAGTTTTCCATTCTCAAAATTCACGATCAACGGGGGACCATTGATGACAGCACGATTTGGATTCACTTGGGAGAAGCTCAGAAACTGTTGGGAATGGAGAACCTGATTCATGCGATTCAAGCACTGGAGTGTTACTGTGTCGGTGATCGAATTACTCAAATTCGCAAGGAGATCGCATCCATTCTGCCTGGGACTCAAGTAATCGAACGAGGACCACCGGCACTGGCACGGGCTGAAGCACGCCAGGCGGCAAGCGATACCGCGGTTGCTGCGCTTGAACTCGAGAAAGGGAATCGGCTGAAACTACATCAACAACGTGAAAAAACGGCATCGATTGTGATTCCTTTGGTGCTGGTATCCTGCGCGGTATGGATTGGGTTTTTATCTTTAGGGAATGTCCGGGAACGGAAGTCTGAAATCGGTGTTATGCGGGCGCTTGGATTTGATGCGCCACGAATCCTTTTCCTATTCACTGGAAAAGCAATCGCCATTGGAATCATGGGAGCATTCGTCGGATGGTTTTCTGCTTATCTGTTCACAGGAACGATGTCAGGTGTGGGAGAGGCATCGTCTCCATCTCTTTCAGTTTCTATTCTGAGCTGGTCGCTGCTGATCGCCGTTCTGATTTCCTTTGTCGGAAGTTGGTTGCCGGCGTTGATAGCCGCTAGACAGGATCCCGCCGACGTTTTGCGGGATTAAGGTTGTTTTCCCGGCCAGTTATTCCACCAACTCTTGAACAAATTCAATTGATCGGCAGCATAGTTTTTCTGGCTCGGGCTGAGTTCATCGGTTTCATTGAAATGCAACTCGTATTCGGGATTGCCTTCCAGAACCATAAGGTATTTGTAATAAAGAACGAGGTCGGGACCTTCGTCAAAGGTGGAAAGCACGGTCAGGGCTTGGTCAAGTTCGGCTGCTAAGCGACGGGCTTCGACATCGCCTGAGGCGGCTTGTTGACAGAGAGATACGAAGCGCAGAATCTCTGTCGGCAGGACATTACCCACTCCAGTAATGGCTCCGACCGCACCACATCGGACAAAACCATGGAATACCTGGGTATCGACGCCGACCATTAGGGCAAGCGGGTCATCCTGGTTGGTGATATGTTCGGCTGCGTAGCTTAATGAGGCTGATCCTCCGAACTCCTTGAATCCTACAAGGTGAGGATAATCTTTTCTTAGACTGAAGAACAAATCCGCCTTGGTTTCGAAACCGTAGTAGGGGCTGTTATAGATCACGGCCGGTAAATCTACGGCAGCTTCAAGAATGCCTGCAAAATGTGCACGCTGAGCAGCAGATGAGCCACCTCTGGACAGTACCCTAGGAATCAGCATGAGGCCTCTAGCTCCAACATCCCGGGCATGGGCAGCATGGGCAGCGGCCAGTTCTGGATTCTGTGCCCCGGTGCCAACAATAACCGGAACGCCTGCTTCAGTCAGTTGACGGACTCCATTCTGTCTTTCTTCATCCGTCAGCAACGGCCAATCCCCCATGGAACCACAATAGACCACAGCATGCATTCCCTTGTCGATCAGTTCCTTCCCCTTAACAGTCAATGCGGAAAAATCCGGCGTCCGGTTTTTACGGCATGGAGTCATCAGCGCGGGAATACAGCCTTGAAAAATGTTTGAATTATCGTTCATTACGCAGAAAAATCTACCTCATTAACCATCCCTTTCTCCAGTAGAAACCGATAGAGAATGCAAGAAAGGCTTCAGTCCACTTTTTTGGTAGACATCTGAGCTTGTCTCCATGGCACCTTGGAAGAATCAATTCAAACGGCGAACAGGGGACAGCCATCCCTACTAATTCAGATACCGCATACTTTTCTTGGTATTTGTATTTTTGCTTGTTTCACTGTGACGGCACGTTATTCTGAAATCTCAAATCTTTTCGGAAATGTTTGGGCTGGAATCATAGGACATGCAGGATTTAGGGGTGAAATATACAGAATAACGGATTATGCAAACGGGATATCGAAAGAATTGTGCGGGATTTACTTTGATTGAATTGCTGGTTGTCATTGCAATTATCGCCATTCTGGCCGGAATGCTTTTACCTGCATTGACCACGGCCAAGCAGAAAGCCCACAGTATTCAATGTCTGAACAATCACCGTCAGTTGATGTTGGCATGGCGGATGTACGCAGATGACAATAACGAACTCCCTTACGTCAAGCATGGCCCAAGCCAATGGGTGGGGGGATGGTTGGATTTCAATGGAGGCAATGCAGAAAACTATAATCCGGATCTGAATCTGAAGAAGAGTGTTCTGTGGCCTTATTGCGGTAAAAGTCTGACTATTTTCAAGTGTCCGGCAGATCGAAGTACGGTGACAGGCCGACGCGAAATCAGACCACGGGTGCGCAGCATGTCGATGCTTAATTGGGTGGGTGGCCGTGGAGAAGGTCGTGCTATGGGATGGTCACAGAGCAGCGGACCCTGGAGAATATATCGCCGTTTGAATGATTTTACAGCACCGGGACCGGCGCGAACTTTTGTGTTTCTTGACGAACGTGAAGACAGTATAAATGATGGAATGTTTGTAGTGGATATGGGCGGTTATCCCGGTAAGGGGAGATCACATCGAATTGTAGATATCCCAGCCAGCTATCATGCCGGTGCCGGTGGGTTTTCATTTGCTGACGGACATTCAGAGATCAAAAAGTGGCAGGATGGCCGCACAACGGCTCCCTTCAAGAAAGGCATGACAACGGGGTATGATCGACCTTCTCCCAACAATCCGGACATAGCATGGATGCAGGAAAGATCTACCCGACACCCTTGAGTAATACATTCGGTCAGAATGGGGCGCTGGGGAGCTTATGCCCCCACTGCTTTTCGATTAGTGGGTTAATTTCCATTCTGACCCTATTCTAGATCTCCCATCCTTTACGGTATTGTTCCTTGATAATTCCTTCGGCTGCGGGCAGACGCAACGCGGTCGCGTTATCTGCATCCCAGTGAATCGTTTTTCCAAGGCGCATGGTCGCTACTCCCAGGAGGACGATCTCGGTCAAACGGGCCCCATACTCAAAATGGGAACTGGCAGCCGGGCCACCTTTACAGGCCCTGAGCCAATCGCGGTGATGGCCAAGAGAACGGGCTATGGTTTTGTCCGGTTTTTTGTATTCCCGTGTTTTTTCATAGGGAAGTAAGCGACAGGATCCTCCGGCACCATCGCACAACATTTTACCTGAATCACCGACGAAGAGAAGTCCCCGTCCCGGCAATGAGCTTCCTTTTGGCAGTTCTTCCGGGGTAGGTGGTTTCAAACCGCCGTCATACCAAGTGAGCTTAACGGGTGGTTTTTTCCCGCGGGCAGGGAACTGGTAATAGATGATTTCACCGAAAGGCGTGATCTCTTCGTTGGTGTTTCCCGCGGCACGACCTTCAATACTGGTGGGGTCTTTCAAGTCCAATGCCCAGACGGCTGCGTCCATATCATGACAACCGAAGTCCCCCAAACTCCCTGAACCGAATGACCAATAGTCCCGCCAGGTGACCGGAGAGTAAGTCGGGTGATAAGGGCGGTATTCACGCGGTCCCAACCAGAGATCCCAGTTTACTCCGGAAGGGATCGCCGGCGTATCGGTCGGTCGCCCCTCCAAACTCGGATTCCATCGGTTGGCACCCACCCAGGCGTGTACTTCGCGCACTGGACCGATGGCTCCATCCCAGATCCATTCGCAGGTCTGGCGGATGCCTTCATTGGAGTGGCCCTGGTTACCTAGTTGGGTCGCGACGCCGGTTTCTTTGGCAACTTGTGCCACTTTTCGGGCTTCCCAGATATTATGGGTCAAAGGCTTTTCACAGTAGACATGTTTTCCAGCCCGCATGGCCGTGACCGAAATATAGGCGTGCAGGTGATCGGGCGTAGCACATAGGACGGCATCGATGTCTTTCTCTTTTTCCAACATGTCACGGAAATCCTCGTATCCAGCGCACCGGTATTTCGGAGATTGCTTCTGGTAGTTGTCCTCAATTTCAGCGATGACAGGTTTTCGTCCTCCGAGTCCCTTATAATAAAAGGCTTCCAGGTCATGGTGGTCGACAGGGTCGGCAACGGCGATGATTTGTGCTTCCTTTTCAGTAAACAGTCCGCGCACGTTATTACGTCCTCGTCCCCCTGCACCAATAATTCCGATATTCACTTTTTCACTCGGGGGAACAAAACCGGCTCCACCGAGAACATGTCGTGGAATGATAGTAAATGCTCCGAATGCGGCGGCAGTGGATCGGATAAATTTGCGACGAGGTATCTTCATATGAATCAAATGGGGTTTCTGAGTTGGATTATAACTTGATTTCCCATTGAATCAACTAAAGTTAAAACCAGTTGAGTAAGAAATGCGTGATGCCAGAGCAGGTAGAGAAGGAGTAAGAGTCGGAGAAAGAGAAAGGAAACAACGATCCTTCAACCAAATGGTGGAGGGGGGGAGGGCGTGCTGCACTGACATTCGGTCAAGGGATTTTCGTGTGAAATATCAGACGCATTCTCCCCGTGCTGTAGCGTCGGCTGTCCTCAGCCGAAACCGCCGAAT
>DUCD01000246.1:9010-10672 GCA_012959985.1 Verrucomicrobiales bacterium
CGCACGCTACAGTGTGAGCGGCCGGATGGACGAGTCCCGCCTTCTGGAAAAGTATATCCAGAACCTAATGGCAGTGGTGCCTGCTGTCCCAGCGCGCCGCTGTATTGAAATTGATATTTTGGAAGAAGCAAGCGGCACGCTGGGGACAGCGGGCCCTACCGGGATGCATTATTCACTTTGACTCCGTTTATCACTTTATCGCTTGGATACACAATGACGGCGTCTCCTTCGGTGAGTCCTTCAATTACTTCGGCTTGGATCCCATTATTGTGGTCTAGTTTGATGATCGTGGAAATTGCTCTGTTGCCTTGCATCTTGAAGACGGCCCAATCTCCTTTGATACGGAACAAAGCAGAAGAGGGCACCTTGAGCACATTCTCACCTTCCCAGATGATGATGCGGGATTCAACACGATAGGCTTCACCCAAGCTGCGGCGGTTTTCCGAAGGGGTGACAAAATCGGAAACGATCCAAACTCTTTGTTCTTCGACCCCCAGTACTGAGATTTTTGTAAAAGCTGCCGGTTCAATCAATCGCACAACGGCTTCCAATGGTTCTGATCCTCCCCAGTGTTCCACCAACATCCTGGCTCCCGCATTGATCTTCACTGCATCGTTGGAAAGAACATCGGTGATGATTTCCAGGTTTTCGGGATCTCCTAATTCCAGCAGTTGGGTTCCGGCCGGAACCACAACAGCACTTTCAAGGAGCCGTCGAAGGATTTTTCCGTTAATCGGAGATTTGATTTCAAAACGGGATGAAACAGTTTTCCCCGAAGGGATGGCTTGAGTTTCGATAAAAGCAGCCCGGGTTTGCTCGAGCTCGAATTCCGCAATCTTGATCGCAAATTGTGCGGATCTCAAATCTTCTGTCGAGGTCCTTAAATTGAGCCGAGCGTTTTCGTGATCGTGTTTGGAAATGATCCGATTCTGAATCATTTGTTCGGCTCTAGTGTACTCATTCTTCGCGAAGATGTTGGCCTCACGGGCACGTTCCAAGTTAGAGATGGTCTGTTCCAGTGCGGCTTCTGCCGCCTTGACTCGTGCCTGATTCTGAGCGGAACTACGAGCATCCAATAGCTGAGGGATGCTGGGCTCCACGACGGCCAGAACCGTTTTTCCTGCAACCACTGAATCTCCCGGATCCATTTCGATTCTCAAAACTCGACCGGCAAGAGGCATGGATACGACGTAACGGTCCTTTATTCGAGTCACCCCGTCATCATTGACAGTAATTTGCAGCTTACCGTAAGTAACGGAAGCAATTTCCACGGAAATGGGTGTTGGCACAAACGAATAGCCTATGGGAAGAACCAAGAGGCCTATGGCGAGAAATGGATAAATCTTCTTTTTATGTACCAGCATAGAGAGGTCAGTCTTTTGATTTCAGAACCGAAACCAGATCCAGATTATCCAGCTTTTTTCGAACGATCAAACTTGAAACGAGGGTTGCGAGAATAACAACCATAGTGGCAAAACCGAAAGTCGAACGTTCCAGAGCGAAAGGAATGCGGAAGAGCTCGGTATTGTATGCCAACGATACCAACCAGGATATAGCACAACCCAGCCCCAGCCCAAAAGGAATGGCAAACAAAGTGATGAGAGTCAACTCACCCAGTAGAATGGATGAGATTTCAAACCGAGTAAAACCGATGACCCTCAG
>DUCD01000246.1:10682-22557 GCA_012959985.1 Verrucomicrobiales bacterium
CGAATCGATTGCGCGGGTCTAGAGCTCGAATAGAGCAACCGAAGAGCTCCAAACGGGGCATCAAAGATATCCTGGCAATATTATAGACCACCCCGCAGGCAATGATACAGGCAAACAGGACATTGAAAACATTCATGGTGGTCATATTCTGTTGAATGGTGTCATGAAAGCTTTTAAGCATCGTTCGCTTTATAGTAACTCCCGCAACCATCGGGATTTCCTTCAATTGTCTGTAAAGGTTTGCACTGAGCTCGGGATCGGTCTTCAGGTAGGCTCCTGAGTTGACGGGCCCTTCTTTCATCAGTCGATTCAGCGCGTCCAACTGCATGTAGGCTCCGATACCGGTATAGCCTTCGGTGGTGTCAGCTATCTGAACTTGCAGGACAGGTTTCTTACCTTCCAGAACTTCTGCCGTCAGAAAATCTCCCGTTTCAATGGAAAGAAGGTCTGCCAGTTTCTTAGATAAAAGCAAACCCGCCCCCGGTAAAGGAACCTGTTGTATGGAATCGTCCAGAAGTCGAAACAATTCACCGTCTTTCTTCAAACCGATGATGGCGATACGCTTTGAGTGGTTTCGGTGAATCAACTTCACCGGGACGGTCCGGAATGGTTCAGCAAACAGTACTCCCGGAAGTTGCACGACTTCATGTCCCACGGCATTACTTCTCGGTTCCACATAAGAGATTGTCATGTCCTGCCGCTGAGTCAGGAAAAACTGGTGGTCGATCATAAAGTCCATGGCATCATACATCGATTGACCGAGCACCAATATCGAAGTGGCAATGCCGATGCCCATGCAGGAAAGAAGGGTTTTCAGTGGCTTTCGTGCGATTTGCCGGATGATCATGCGTGCCGTTTGCGGTAGATATCTCTGAAGGCCCATTCGCTCGATCAATGTTTGGCGAAAGGTAGCCGGAGGTTCAGGCCGCATGGCTTCGGCGGCGGGCAGTTTTACTGCATGCAGGACAGCGCTTAACACGCTGAGTGTACCCGAGATGATGGCTACCAGAATGGCTGCCATCACAACTTTCCAATTAACAACGAAATCGAAGACCGGAAATCGGTAGAAGTCAGCATACATACCTGTCATTCCTTTGCCCAACTGCATGCCGACAAAAGTTCCGATAAAGGCCCCGACTAGGGAAATCAGCAAGGTCAGTTTCAGATAGTGAATTCCGACTTCGACATTGCTATAGCCGAATGCTTTCAGAGCAGCAATCTGTTCCCGTTGAGTGCTGATCAGGCGGGTCATGACCACGTTGAGCAGAAATCCGGCGACAGCCAGGAAAATGGAAGGGACAACGAGGCCGGTCCCTTTCAGGTTTTTTATCTCATCGCTGATGAAACGATTTGAAACTTGTTCTTCACGGCTGTGCGCCCCGAGACCTCCATAATTTTTCAGAATTTGATCCAGTTGACGGATAACATCCGGTTCGGAAGCCTCCATTGTCAGGGTCAGAGAAACATCATTGAATCCTCCCTCCATATCAAAGGCCGATGACAATTCTTCATAGCCCATCCAGAATACTCCGAAATGCAGATCGTCCGGTAGAATAGATCCACCCTGCAGTTGATAGATATACTCCGGGGAGATGGCAATTCCTACAATTTTAAGTTTTTCCTTCGAACCGTTGAGAATCGCCTCAATCTCATCTCCGGGTTCAAATTCATGGGCATCGGCAAAAGCCTCGCTAACGACCACTTCACGGATTCTGCCGTTTTCGATCATTCGGCCTCGTCGAATGTGAAGCGCATTCAACAGGGGTTCGTTGCGATCTGGAATGGAAATCAATCGCCCCACCGCCGGTTCATCCATGCCTTCCACGCTCAAGTTGGCCTGCATAACAACCCGGGTTTCCACTTGGTTGACACCGGAAATAGCCGCGATTCGGTTCTGAATACTCCGGGGAGCCCTCACTATTCCTGCGAATATATCGGCGAATCGGTAATCCCGATAATAATCAGCCTTACTCTTTTCCAGTGATTCGAGCGTATTGAAGGACATAACGAAGGTGGCCACACCACAGCCGATGACAAGGCAAATGGCCAGCATTTGACCTTTCATTTCCAGCAAATCGCGGATCAGTTTAAGATCGAGAGCCTTCATCAACCTACCATTCCAATTCCTCCGCTTCCACCTTATGGGAATTCACTTTCACCGAAGCGATTTCACCATTGTGAAGGTGAATGACACGATCGGCCATCGCTGCAATGGCTGCATTGTGCGTTATGATGACAGTTGTACTGCCGAGTTCACGGTTGACTCTTTGGATGGCTTTCAGAACGGTAATTCCGGTCGAGACATCGAGAGCTCCGGTAGGTTCGTCACATAGAAGGATTTCGGGGCGCTTGGCGATGGCTCGGGCAATGGCTACGCGTTGCTGCTCTCCGCCCGAAAGCTGCGAGGGGAAATGATCGGCTCGGTCCGATAGATTAACTCGTTCCAAGGCAGCCTCAGGAGTCATTGAATCCTCCAGAATGTCTGTGACGAGAGCCACATTTTCCCTGGCTGTCAGACTTGGAATGAGATTGTAGAATTGGAAAACAAAACCGACGTGGAATCGCCTATACTGAGTTAACTGAACTTCCGAATAGTGGGTTAAACATGAATTTCGATATTGGATTTCACCACTTGTGCGCACATCCAAACCACCGAGAATATTTAGAAGCGTCGATTTTCCGCTGCCGGAGGGCCCAAGGAGCACAACGAATTCTCCCGGGTACAGTTCAAGGTTGATACCCCGCAGAGCCTGGACAGTGACTTCGCCCATTGGATAGGTTTTAGTGATCGTGTCCATTCGGAAAATCGGTTTCCGGATCGATGGTGATTCTGCGAGTTTCATGGCGAACGCTCAGGATAACCGAGCAATGAGAAAACTTGCAAGTAAACCAGAATGCGCCTTATCACTCGGGATTATCCGTTGGTATCAGGTCTCCTGTGACTGGGGCAAGCTCAGCCTGAGTTTGCGGGAATTATTTGGGGCCATGGCAGATCGTTGTTTTTACGGGACAGTCTCACTATCAATCGACTATTTCCAGCGTGGAAACAGCCTCCCGGTCTGGCGCATGTAGGATCCGTACTGGTCGCCAAACTTTTCGGACATCATCCTTTCCTCTCGTGGAATTCGAAGAAAATACATGGCGGCAAACGCCAGTAACGGCGTGAACAGATACAGTAAGGGCAGTAGCAAGGTTCCAGGAACCATTCCTATGAGTAGTATCTTTTCAAGCATGTCCATGCGACCTAAGGTTTTCTTCTCCTGCTTGGTGCGCTCAATGAACACATGGCGAATCCAGTAAAAAACAACAAACCCTGCAAAGAAAATAATGTTCCATGGATTGTCGAAGAGTTTCATTGTTCGCAGGGCTGTTATGCAATAACAACCGGTTCGTGAAAGTAGTAACACAGGCCATCCGGCGCGATGACAAAAAACACCCGAAACTTCTGACCATCCCGTTCATCCACGCGCCAGTTGCCGATCTTCGCTCCGTTCGATTCAAGTTGTTCTTTGAGCTCGTCGATTCCCGATACAAGTATTGCGGCACCCTCCTGAGACGCATCACCACCGTTGATGGAAAAATCAATACGTGTACCGTCCCGCTCAAGGATTACAGTCGGCGCAGGCTGGTCGCGCCGCTCAACCTCAACCATACCGAAGCTCCTGGAATACCAATCAGAGGCAGCGTCCAGATCAATGACCGGTAGCGCCATGACGTCGTTTTGGTATGGGGTCGCTGCTTTAAAAGCGGGTTGATTTCGCATAGGGGACTGCGTGTCAGGGTGTAAAGAATCTTCTGATATCAGTAATATGAACCATTCCGATAGGTGTTTCAACTCATATGGATTTTTCAATGGAAGTACGCTAAGCAAGAGGCACGGGCGCATCTACAGAAAGTATTGGGAGATGATTTGACCAAAGACTGCTGAGATTATCCGGAAAAATCAGGCGGAATCATAATCGAGGAGTGACAAGACGGTAGCTGCCGTCCATTCTCAGCGCTCGCTTGGCGCAAACATTATGAAATACAGAAAACTTGGAAAGACCGATCTGGAATTACCAGTGGTGGGCTTCGGAGCTTCTTCCCTGGGACAGGAGTTTCGTCAGGTTAAACTGGATGAAGCCCTGCAGAGTGTTCATACCGCATTGGATCTGGGGATGAACCTGATCGACACCTCCCCCTTCTATGGACGCGGTATGAGTGAGGTAATGCTCGGCATTGCTCTTAGGGATATTGGACGTGAGAGTTATACTCTGTGCACCAAACTCGGTCGCTACGATCTGGAACACTTCGATTTTTCCGCAAAGCGGGTCGCTGAAAGTATTGACATAAGCCTGCATCGACTCGGAACGGACTATTTGGACATTATTCTTGTCCACGACATCGAATTCGTCCCGATGCAGCAGATCATAGATGAAACATTGCCGGCCATTCAGAAAATACGGGAACAGGGCAAAGTTCGCTACATCGGGTTCAGTGGCTATCCTCAGAAGATCTTCAAGTTCATCATTGATCAAATCGGCGTGGACTGTGTATTGAGCTATAATCAATATACATTGCAGAACACTCGTTTTGCTGATGAAACCGTCCCTTATCTGAAAGAGAAAGGAGTGGGAGTGATGAACGCCGGCCCGTTCAGTGCCCGCTTATTGACCCATGCCTCTCTGCCGACATGGTTGAAGGAACCGGTGGAAGTCCTTTCCGCCGCTCGGGAGGCAGCACAACTTTGTAAAAACAGGGGAGTGGATATCGCTCAATTGGCATTGCAGTTTTCCATTGCCAATCCCGACATGACAACCACAATCGCCGGCAGTGCCAATCCCGAAAACATCCGGAAGTGGGCTCAGTGGGCAGAAAGCCCCATGGATCAGGAGCTGCTGAATGACGTCCTGGAAATTTTTAAGCCCGTGAAGAATATCGGACATCGGGAAGGCTTGAAGGAGAACAATTGAACCAACAATGATAAAAACAGCAATTACAGTCAGTCTGGTGGAAGAAGCGCGCGGGGGACCCTTTGTTCTTTGGGATGGAGTGGAACAGGGGTGTAAAACCGCAGCAGAACTTGGCTACGATGCCATTGAGTTGTTTGCACCCTCTCATGAAGTGGTGCCCGTCGATGCCTTGAAAAAACTCCTGACTGATCATGGTATTGGATTGGCCGCCGTAGGGACGGGCGCAGGAATGGTCGTCCGAAAATTGAATCTAACCGATCCGGATGAAGACGTTCGTAACAGAGCCCAGGGTTTTATTAAAAATATGATCCTGTACGGAGCTCAATTCGGTGTGCCGGCGATTATCGGTTCCATGCAGGGCCGTTGGGGAGGGGATGTCAGTCGGGATCAAGCGTTCGATTGGTTGCGCACTGCCTTGAATGATCTGGGTGGTTTTGCCGAATCTCAGAAAGTGCCCTTGATTTATGAACCGCTGAACCGATACGAAACGAATCTCTGCAATACTATGGCTGAGGGAATACAACTCTGTGACTCCCTTGACACCGGGAACATCAAGTTGCTTGCTGATGTTTTTCATATGGGGATTGAGGAAGCCAATCCGGCCGAAGCGATGATTTCAGGGAAAGCATACATTGGTCATGTACATTTTGTGGACTCCAACCGAATGGCCGCCGGAATGGGGCACCTGGATCTATCAGGGATCGCCAAGGCGCTGAAGGAAATCGGATATGACGGTTTTGTTTCTGCGGAATGTTTTCCCAAGCCGGATGCCCTGACTGCAGCAAAACAGACGATCGCTGCCTACAGGAAATTTTTCAAGAATAGCAGGACATTATTCGTTTGTGATTGATTCCCATCAACACTTCTGGCAACTCGACAAACCATTCGACTACGGTTGGCTGGATGCTCCCGGGCTCGCTCCGATCAAGAGAGACTTCTTACCGGCAGACCTGAAAGTTAACCTGAATAACTGTGGCATTGAAAAAAGTATCTTTGTTCAAACACAGCACAACCTGAGTGAAAACCGTTGGGCCCTGCAGTTGGCCGAGGAAAATGAATTCATTGCAGGAATCGTAGGTTGGGTGGACTTGGCTTCAGATGAATGTGAAACACAGTTGCAGGAGTTCATAGATCATCCGAAGTTTCTTGGAATTCGTCATGTGACCCACGATGAACCGGATGACGATTTTATTATTCAACCTGATGTTCTGCGGGGCCTGCGCGTATTGGAAAAACATAAAGTTCCTTTTGATTTGCTCTTTTACGTGCAACACCTCAAACATGCCGCTCGCCTTGGACGTGAGCTTCCGGAATTGCCGATGGTAATCGATCATTTAGCCAAACCGAAAATCAAGTTGCAGACCCTGGACGATTGGTTGCCGGATTTCAAGGCAGCTTCACAACACGATAACATTTTCTGCAAATTATCGGGATTGATTACAGAAGCAGATTGGGATCATTGGAAACCATCCGATTTAAGACCTTATATAGATGCCGCCTTGGAATGCTTTGGTCCTAAACGCTGCATGTTCGGATCTGACTGGCCGGTCTGTGAACTGGCGGGTAGTTATGAAGATGTTTACCATGCTCTGAAAGAAGCCGTCAGTTCACTCAGTGAGTCAGAACGTAGCGATATTTTCGAGGGCACCGCTCGCCGATTTTACGGACTAAGTGCTTAATTCAAAATTTGAGGAATAATCCAACCAGAAAAAATACAGATGAGTGAAATGAATTTGAAATGTGAACCGTTGGGGCTGACGCCAAGTTTCGGCTTCGGGGACAGAATCGGGTTGGCGACTCCGGGCCATGTGGACGCGATGAAGATCGCCGGACAAGGTATCGTTCCAATTTTCCCGCAGCAATCCATCCGGGAAATGGTTCGCACTGGACGCGAACCTGAACAAGTCATGTCGGATGCGATGAACGGAGCGGCCTCCTGTGGGTGGCAGGGTCAGATCGGGGCCGATGCTGATCACTTGAAAACACATAAAGATGTGGATCGAACCGTTGCTGCGGGCTTTACATTCTTTACCATCGATCCTTCAGACCATGTGGACGAACATTCCGATGGCTATGATGAAGCAACTCTCAGAGAGAAATTCTCGCAAGTTAGCGACCGGATCAACTGGTTTGATGACTACAAGGACAAGACAGTCAAACTGACAACAGGGGCTGAGATTCAGTTCAGTGAGGAAGCCTGTATGCGTTGTGCCGTGAAATACGGATTAGCATTGAATGAAGCCATTGGGTTGGCTGAATACATCCGGAAAGCCAACGAAGCAGTCGGACGGGATTATGAGATTGAGCTCAGTGTGGACGAAACCGAGCAACCGACCACTCTTGCCGAACATTACATCGTGGCTGAGCAGTGCCTCAAGAGGGGCATGAAACTAGTCAGCCTGGCGCCTCGATTCATTGGAGATCTTGAAAAGGGTGTCGACTATAAAGGAGATGTTGACGCTTTGGAACATTCTTTGAATGACCATGCCGCCATTGCCGAACAGTTGGGGCCTTATAAGCTGAGCCTGCATTCCGGGTCCGACAAATTATCGATGTATCCTGCACTGGCAAGGGCCACCAAAGGTCGATTTCATGTCAAAACTGCCGGAACAAGCTACTTGGAAGCACTGAGAGTGGTGGCTCGTCACGAACCTGATTTGTTTCGCCGAATCGTTGATTTCGGACGGGAACGGTATAATACCGACAAAGCTACTTACCACGTATCGGCCACTTTAGAGGGTGTTGCACCCTCTTCAGACATTTCCGATCCTCACCGACTTGAGCAAATCTACCTGGAATGCTGGCAAGATGTTCCTGAAGGGCTTGGGTTCACCGAACCGGGTAGGCAGATTCTTCATTGCACCTTTGGATCGACCCTGACACATGAGGAATTCGGCAAAGCGATACGTTCGGTTCTCGTAACCCATGCGGATACCTACCGAGAAGTATTATCTGATCATTTCGCGCGACACTTAAAAGCTTTAGAAACCGGAATGAGTTCATAGTACCGTTTTCTGAATTCATTGTCTTGACCCGCCAATGACTTTGCATTATTTCCTCTTTTCTATTTTTATTTGAAAATATGAGCGATAAACTGAAGAAACAGGCCTTTCAAGCCGAAATCCAACAGGTCCTGGATATTGTCATCCATTCCTTATACACCGATAAGGAGATTTTTGTCCGTGAATTGATTTCCAACTCATCAGATGCCCTGGAGAAACTCAGATTCCTCCAGGCATCGGGAACGTCGGTTCATCAAGCCGACGTCGACCTGAAAATCACTCTTGAAACAGATGAAAAGGCCAAAACGCTGACCATCCGGGACACCGGGATCGGCATGACCCAGGAGGAATTGGAACAGAATCTGGGAACGATTGCCCATTCCGATTCAAAGGGTTTCCTGGATCGTTTTAAGGAAGCAAAAAAGGAAGATGCCTCTCTGATCGGTCAATTCGGGGTCGGTTTTTACTCGGTATTCATGGTTGCCGATAAAATCTGCGTCTATACGCGTTCTTACAGAGAAGACACTCCGGGGTATTTGTGGGAATCCAGTGGCATGCAAGGTTATGAGATTTCCGAAGCTGAGAATCTTGATCGCGGGACAAAAATTGTCGTGCATCTGAAAGATGACCAGAAGGAGTTCTCAGAAGAAGGGACGATCGAACAGATCATAAAACGGTATTCGAATTTTGTTCCTTTTCCTGTTGAATCCAACGGTAAAACGATCAATACGGTCAAAGCCATCTGGGCAAAAAGCAAAAACGATATCAAAGAAGAAGAATACGGTGAATTCTACCGATATATCGGTCACGACTCGGAAGATCCCTTTTACCATCTGCATTTCTCTTCCGATGTTCCTCTGGCAATTCAGTCGTTATTATACGTTCCTTCCAAGAATTTCGAACTCCTTGGTATGGCCAAGTCGGAGTCCGAAGTGAATCTTTATTGCCGTAAAGTGTTGATCGAATCGAGAGCCGAACATCTTTTCCCGGATTGGTTGCGTTTTCTTAAAGGAGTTGTCGACAGTGAGGACCTGCCTCTGAATATTTCACGCGAATCGATGCAGGATTCGACGCTCATTGCAAAAATCAACAAAGTCCTGACCAGTCGCTTCATCAAGTTTCTAGGAGAGCAGGCCAAAAAAGACCCCGAAAAATTCGATAAGTTTTTTGAGGAATACGGTCGATTCATTAAGGAAGGAATCACCACCGATTACGCCCACCGCGATGCTTTGTCCAAATTACTTCGCTATGAATCATCAGGTCTGGATAAAGGGAATCGGACCTTTCTACAGGAATATGTGGAAAGAATGTCGTCCGATCAGAAGGAAATATATTACCTGACTTCTCCGAACCGGGAAGCGGCCGAATCAAATCCGTATTTTGAGGGCTTCAAGGCTAAAAAGATAGAGGTTCTCTTCCTTTACGACCCATGGGACGAGTTTGTCATGGAACATCTCAGAGAATTTGACGGGAAAACCCTCGTCGCCGCTGAGAAAGCGACCATTGATCTCGATGATCAGGAGCGGGAATCCGAGCAAAAGAGTCTGGATACCAAAGAAGGTGAAGAATTGACCGGATGGATAAAATCGACCCTTGGCGACCGAGTTCAAAAAGTCCGCATATCCAAACGATTGGTCGACAGTCCGGCAGTGGTCCTCGACAGTGACGCGCATATGACTTCAACTATGCGCAAAATGATGAAGGCGATGAAAAAGGGCGAGGGAGACGCTGCCGAAGATGAGGCTAAAGTCGATTTGGAAATCAATCCTTCTCATCCGATTATCCGAGAGTTGAACCAGACCCGGGTGACCAATGATGCGTTGGCCTCCAAAGTAACCGAGCAGATTCTTGACAGTTGTCTGATTTCTGCAGGACTCATGGGGGATCCACGGGTGATGCTCAATCGCATGAATGATTTGATTCTCAACGTTCTCAAAAAATAGAAAGATTCTTATTTCTGAGAATGTCCTGAATCCGCTAACACGTTTGCCCAAATCACTCGGATTCTTCAGTATGTTTTGACCTGCGTGCGACGGAGTCGCCGCTTTGGATCAGGAGGGAACAATTAACCGGATAAGAAGGTTGATTGTTCTTTAACCCGGAATAACCGTGAAGATTGTCCGGTCCATTCAGGTCCCGGCAAGGCTGTTTTACTGAATTAATATTTCTCAAATCACCTACTGGCATACCACCTGCTTCTCTTCATCATTGTGGGTGATTGAGAATTACTCCGGTGGCAGTTGCCGATGAGAATCGACAACAGGGGAGAAAGGGAAAACCACCGGAGTAATTCTTCTTTTAAAACTTGAGAATCATCTGAGTGAATTTTGTTCACAGTATTGCATAGGTTGATAAATTGGTTTCTGGGTTAGACCGGTAAGAAGGATTTTCTTACCGGTCTTTTTTTGATCCCGTCTGGAAGAGTTTCCCCTGATATAAAAGAAACGGTTCGAGCGATTGAATCCACAGGGTTTCCTGATGATGGAAATGCTCCTGGACTTGATCGAAGTCAAGCCTGCCTTCCAGATAATCAAGAACCACTTCATCACCGGCCAGCAAGGCAATCGCCGGGATATCGGATCTGAATTCATAGGCCTCCAAGCGCCAGGACATTTCCTGAGGATAGATTTCCCTCAAGCATCGCAGGATTTGCAATGTGTGTGACAAAGAGTGGTAAGGGGTCACGCCATTTAGATGGATTTGAAATCCACTGCATACCTCATCTGTGTGTTTATGAAATGCGGGAATGAATTGTATAGGCCTCAGAATGGCACCGTCCACTTGAAAGGGGAACTCCCCAAGTTTACTCACATCCAGAAAAGGAGCTCCGAAAATTTCAAAGGGTCTTGTCGTCCCTCGACCTTCGCTCAAATGGGTTCCCTCCAGTAGGCATTGTCCGGAATAAAGCATCGGGGTAATAGCATTGGGGATATTGGGAGAAGGACAAATGGGCAGCAAGTTTCCTGATTCCAATCCTCCTTTCGTCCAGTGAACATTTTCCGGGATTCTTAAAATATCCAGAGCAAATTCACAGTTCAGATTGTGATGATGAAATTGAGCAAGCTCACCGATTGTCAATCCATGCCGATGCAGTATTCCCGGAACCCCAACGAAAGATTCATACTTTCCCCATAGGGGGGAACCTTCGACTTGTCGTCCGGCCGGATTCGGGCGGTCAATAAGCAGGATGTTCACCGGCAGTCCGGATTCTTCGAGGGTGCGGAAAAGATAGTAAAGGGTGGTGGCAAAAGTATAATACCTTGAGCCGACATCCTGAAGATCAACGACTAGTATTTCCAAGTCGGAAAGTTGTTCCGGCAATGCCTTCAGCGTCACTTCAGATTCTCCATACAAGGAGATCGCTTCGACATCACCTATCAAATCACGATACGGAGAAACATCCGTTAACGCAATCTGATCCTGCAACTCACCGAATAATCCATGTTCCGGCGTAAATACTCGAATCAGATTTCCAAGTTCCTGGATAGAAGAAAACAGGTAGGAGCCCGCATCAAAGTCATAGGAAACATGGTTGCAGAGAAGTCCGATATTTCGACCTCGCAACTCCGGTCCCTTGTGTTCTAAAAAATACCCAACGGTGTTCCAATAATTCATGTTCAAATCTAAATTATCATTTCTCCTCCGCTGAGGCTATTTCTTAAGTAGTATGACATAAAGGGAAGAATTGCACTTTGGGTTGTAGCGTGCGCTGTCCCCAGCGCATTTCCAGAATAATCAACGACCCCATCGGCTGAGGACAGCCGACCCGACAGCAAATAACTCCGGCCCTTGTGTTCTGAAAAATACCCAACGGTGTTCCAATAATTCATGTTCAAATCTAAATTATACTGATCGGCATCAAGTTTTCGGAAAATCCCAGAGGCTGAAATTGTCGGACTTGATGGGCTGGAATATAAGTCC
>DUCD01000247.1:0-9547 GCA_012959985.1 Verrucomicrobiales bacterium
CCGTCTCCTCCAAGACTGTCGTTGGCCAGCACCCCACTACCGACGACGACCGTCAGCGTGTTATCCTCATCCACACTGTAGGAGTCGTCCGCAGCCAGCGGGTTATCGTCCACGGCCGTCACATTAACGGTCAGCGTATAACTGGACGTGCTGTAGGCTGTGCCATCATAAACAGCAAATCCTACCGTCGTGTATGGACTTCCGTTTTCATTGTTGTCGGGAACGAATCTCAGGTTATTCCCGGCGATATCCGTACTGCTGATCTCCTGATTGAGCGTCACCTCGTTCCAGCTGGTGCCATCGTTGTATTCCAGGCTACCGTTTGTTTCCAACGTGGTGATCTTCACTCCCGCAAACGCATCACTATCCGGATCGGCATAGGTGCCAAAATCAGTGGATGCCAATGTTACGGTGGTATCCTCATTCGTGGTCACTGCGTCGTCCGTCGAACTCGGGGGATCATTCACGTTCGTCCCCGTCCCTGCTATCGCAAAGGTATACGGATTCTCATCGCTGTCATCATTGGCAATGCTGACTGTCGCACTGCGAACCTGTGGCGATGTCATGCGAACCGAAATCGGTGTGATCACTGCTGATCGCACTCGTGTCTCCATCGGCAATATTTGTACTGTTGCCGCTCAGCGCAATCTCTGGTGCCAATGTCCCCGTCCCTGCTATCGCAAAGGTATACGGATTCTCATCGCTGTCATCATTGGCAATGCTGACTGTCGCACTGCGTGTCCCCGTTGCGCCTGGATCAAAGGTCACCACAAACGTCTTCGATCCACTCGCGCTCACCGTCGTCGCATCCGGTTGGGTGGTCACTGTGAACTCAGAAGCATTCGTCCCTGAGACCGCCACAATCGGTGTCCCCGACAGACTCAGATCCCCACTCCCGCTGTTGGATATCGTAAAGGTCCGTGGTTGTGAACCTGTGGCGATGTCATGCGAACCGAAATCGGTGTGATCACTGCTGATCGCACTCGTGTCTCCATCGGCAATATTTGTACTGTTGCCGCTCAGCGCAATCTCTGGCACTTGACGCAGTCCAAGGTCAACCGAGTTATTCGTAACTCCTACGCCAATGGCGATCAGCTCAGTTCTTGAAGTCGCAGGATCAAAATCGTTATCAACATCGTCATCGGATCCAGCGTCTTTACTGGTGATTGCATATCCAGACGGCACGCTATTGATTTTCAAGTAATACTGGGATGGAGCAAGGTTTTCAAAAAGATAAGCACCGTTACTATCTGTTGTGTAAGAATTGAGTAAAGTATCGTCCCCATCATATATGGACACACTTACACCACTGAGTCCACCTTCCCCAATGTCCTGAATGCCATCGTTATCAACATCAACCCATAATTGATTACCAATTTTACCTGTTGATGGAAGTGGTGAGGATGCCCTAGAACAAGATGCTCCATCATTTTGGCCACTGGCTATGGCTTGCCCTACATATACACTGCTGAGGTTCGAAATATTAATTTTATACATCCTGCCACTGTTATTATTGCCCACATAGAGGTAATCATCAGTCGCAGTCCATGCTGCGCCAAACGTGGAACCAGAAACGCTATTATCGATATCTTCCCTCAGTATTCCGGATATTGTTTGCTTGGTAACATTATGTGTATTGGGGTTGTATGCGTATAGTTCAAAGTTTGTAACCCCATAAAAAATACCGTCAGAATGGCGGTAAGCCATATCCTTAGCCGTTAACGTTTCACCTGTAAGATCGTGTTCTGTGATAGTCCCTGCACTGACATCGAGTATACCCACTTTTCCTGGAGATTGCTGAAACATATATAAGTCACCAGATGTGTTGAAATCGGCTACCACCGATAAAAAAGTATCTGTAATCGAATTCAAAATCGTGATGGATCCAGCAGAATCGATTTTCAGAAATTTATTTTTATGAGGGCCCGTGCGCGCTTGACCGTACAGGAACCCATCCTCAATATTGTAGCCTACGGCATTTACTTTATAGCCAGCCGTACCGATCGTGGTATAGGTGTATGGGTCGGTGGTTGCGTCAAGGTAAGCAATAATTCCAGTGTTACCGTAGATTTGAAAAAAGTTAGCCACGCAGGCCAGGGGTGAACCCGCTGAAGTACTGTTCCCTTGTATTGCAAACGTGTATGTAGCCTCATCTGCATCATTACTAGTGATAGAAATAGTTGCCTCGCGCAAGCCGATGGCAGTTGGATCAAAGATCACCACAAAGGTCTTCGATCCGCTCGCACTTACCGTCGTCGCATCAGGTTGCGTGGTCACTGTAAAGTCAGAGGCACTCGATCCGATAATCGTGACAATGGGTGTACCCGTTAAATTCAAATCTGCGTTGCCTGTGTTGGATATCGTGAAGGTCCGCGTCTGGGAGCCAGTTGAAACGTCATGTGAGCCGAAATCCGTATGATCGCTGGTGGTCGCACTGCTGTCTCCATCGGCAATGTTGACACTGTTACCGCTCAGGCCGATCTCTGGCACCGATGTTCCTGTCCCTGCTATCGCAAAGGTATACGGGTTCTCATCACTGTCATCATTGGCCATACTGACTGTCGCGTTGCGCAACCCCGTTGCACCGGGATCAAAAGTCACCACAAACGTCTTCGTGCCTCCCGCACTCACCGTTGTCGCATCCGGTTGCGTGCTCACTGTAAAATCAGACGCATGCGTGCCGGAGATCGCTACAATCGGCGTGCCCGACAGACTCAAGTCCCCGCTCCCGCTGTTGCTTATCGTAAAGGTCCGTGGCTGCGTTCCGGTGGCGATGTCATGCGAACCGAAATCGGTATGATCTCCGGTCACCGGAGTGCTGTCTCCGTCGGTGATATCGGTATTATTTCCCTTGATGTTGATCTCAACATTAGAACCATTAATTGATGCCCATGTTTCAGAACCGGTAAATCCCCCCCCCCCAATATCACCATTTACTCTATTGTCCTGCGTAGCGGAAACGGTTGCCCCATACAAAGTTCCTGTAGTGGGCCAGGATGTTACCAAAGTTTGGAAAATATTATAATTGCTCAGGGCTGCCATCTTTGTTGCAAAAGTTGAATAGGCAGCAAGATCAAAGCGTAGGGTGTAATAGTTTTCAGTAGTTAAATCTCCGTCTATATCATTCTCATCTGTAGCGCTCGCGGGGCTAGTGTAACTATCAAGTGCGAATCGTATTTGCGCGAGAGTAGCGTATGAATCTCCAACAATTTCTGATTTAATATCATTTCCAGACTTATTATTGGATGTATCATAAATCAGAAACTCTTCCTGGACAGCAATTGTAGTCGTGCTTGGACTAGTATTGGCATTCGCAGTGCCATCATCCTTGAGGGGTTTAAAATAAACCCTTACCGAATAAGTGTTATCATTTACAATTCCACTCGCTGCGGTGTAGTCGTTGGAGTCAGATTCATCAAAATTATTGGCACCTGTGCCAGGAGTAACTTTAAGGATCAACACGAATTCTGGTATTCCATCAGCATCAAAATCGAAAAGCGTGTTTGCTGATTGGACTTTCAATTCAGCAATTGAAGACAATTTCTCAATTCTAACCTTCAGTTGAATCGCGGTTTTCGCCGTATTATATCGATACTGCAAATACGGGTAATCGGCACTGCCAACAATATCAGGCGCGTTAGCATTCCAACTTCCGTCAGAAGCGGCTTTATCTGGATCCTGAGGCCGACCGATTGTCGTCCAGGTATCGGTAATCCAGTTCCCTGCAAAACCAGTATCAATATCGGCATGCATGGTCCCTGCGTTGAAATACAGAAGAACCGGTAGAACCAACGTTATTAGGCGTCTCATTTGTTGAGAAAACAAAAAAACTGCCACGAGAAAATGCAAATCCCCTAGATTTACTTTCACAAAATGACCAATTATGGAACGACTACTAATTTTTAAAATTGATAAAAATTTCATTTGAACTGTCACGCAAAAAACGGGAACAACAGGAGAGGAGTCAATCATACTGGAGTCCAGCTCGTTTTTTCAACTCCCACAAAAAAACCATACACTTTAAAAACCTGTGTGAGGCAAATACGGCAGGATTAGCAACGAATATGTCAATTTAAAAATGATAATACCAATCCACGTATTGAATAAAAATGACACGGATCAACAAAATGTGATTCAAAAAAACATCCAATCAAAATCCTATTTCTCAAAATTTTCAGAACAATGAAAATGGAATAGTTTTAAAAATAATGGACCTATCCTCAAAAACAAAATGCCCCCTTTCCCATCTCATAATTGTCTCACCGCACTCCCATTTTTAACACGCCAAGCTGGAATTATTTGGTAGCACTTTTAAAAACTACTAAAACCTTACGACAAAAGAAAAAAGGATTAAAAACAGAACAGATTAACCACCTACCAGTAAAAGATCCTAATACACCTATTATAACAGGGTCAATCTGAAATTTGTTTTTTCACGAACAATTTCAGAACTCCTTACCTCGGCGGAATGTTTTGACGTCGAGATTTCGCTGATTTCTTCGTGATAACTGAGGTTTCTGCTGTTTCTGAGCAATTGGAGAAGGTAATTGCATCGGGAAAATAGAAATGACACCTTTCTCCCGCAAAACTCAACGGGCCTGTGCCCATCAGGAAGGAAAAAGGCGCCATCAACCAGACGATATTACCACTTGTGCCCGCGGGGGCAACACCCATCAATGAAATTCTCAGCGTGTGGCGTGACAAAGAGAACTGGACCTACTTCTTGGGAGCCTATCCGGTTTACTCACACGCCCATGACGATCTGCGGATGTTCCGTTTGACTGCGGCACAGATGATTGTCGCAGGAAGCTGTCGGGCCTGTGACATCATCCGAACCTTCGGCATTTCCAAAAGCAGTATCGATCGGGCCGTGCGGAAATACCGGGAGGGGGGGCATGGACGCATTCCTTAAACCTCGAGGTTCACAGCGCTCGGGCACAGTAATGAGGCCCGAAGTGATCGAACAATCTCAAGAATTGCTGGATGCCTGCGCCACGCGCCGAGCAGTTGCCGATGAACTGGAGATTCCATATGGCACATTGGTCAAAGCGATCCGGGACGGGCGGTTGAATGAACCCGATGGGGAGGTGTTGTCCTCAAAATCCGATCGCAGCGTAATAGACGCACAGGCCGCTGAAGGGATGGGCACGGCATGCACCCGTTCAGGCGAGCGCCTGTTGACGGCACTTGGACTGCTCCAGGGCGCGGAAATCCGTTTTGAGCCATGTCGTGATGTTCCCTATGGCGGGGTCCTATGCGCACTGGCTGCACTGCTGAGCAACGGTCTGCTCTCGGGTGTCGATAAAAGTCTGGCAAAGATCGGAGGATACTATCATGGCCTGCATGTGTTGCTTTTATTGGGCTTCATGGCTCTGACCCGGATCAAGACCGTTGAAAGTCTGCGTGGAAAAGCACCGGGGGAGTTGGGCAAACTCATGGGGCTGGATCGCATTCCCGAGGTGCGTTGTCTTCGCAGAAAGATGGATGAGCTCAGCCGCAATGAGTCGGCTAAACGCTGGGCCGTGGAACTGGGGCGTTTGTGGATGGAGGCTGAACCCGAATCGGTCGGCACGCTTTATGTCGACGGTCACGTGCGGGTTTATCATGGCCACCAGACCAAACTGCCGCGCAAGTTTGTTTCCCGACAGCGACTCTGTTTGCGGGGAATGAGCGATTACTGGGTCAATGACCAGACCGGACGGCCGTTCTTCCTCGTCGACAAGGTGGTCGATCCGGGGTTGTTGAAGGTTCTGCGCGAAGACATCGTGCCACGACTGCTGCGGGAAGTTCCCCACCAACCCGGCAGTGAAGAGCTTGATGCCGATCCACATCTCTGCCGGTTCATCCTGGTTTTCGATCGGGAAGGCTATAGTCCCGAGTTTTTCCGGGACATGTGGGCAGATCATCGCATTGGTTGTATCACCTATCACAAACATCCCTCCAAAGCCTGGCCCCAATCCTCTTTCACTGAAGAGTGGGTGACAATGCCCAACGGTGAGACGGTCACGATGAAATTGGCCGAACGGGGCAGTCTGGTCGGCACGGGAAAAAAGGCCCTCTGGATGCGTGAGGTCAGAAAACTCACAGAAAGCGGCCACCAGACCAGTCTGATCAGCACTGCTTACGGTCTGGAATATACCCGACTTGCTGCCGGAATGTTCACTCGATGGTGTCAAGAGAACTCTATTACCGCAAAATCCGGTTGGGTTTCAGTTTTGCACCGCCTTTTCAAGCATGCTGAGGAGTTTATCCGGGAAGTCAGCCATGGCGATGATGGGCTTGAGTCTGGAGGGAATTTTCTCGGGAGTATCCTGTGCGTTTCTGAATGCCTCGCGCAATGTGTCGATTTTGATTTCAGCGAATACTTCTTCGATGGTGGTCTTCCCATTAAGAAGGATCTTCATATAGTGAGGATTCTGAAGGTTTTGGACCAACGGGGTTTCAGCGAGTATCGTGCGAAGCATGCGGCTTGAGGATGCGTTTCCGGTTCTACGGCGGTTGGAACGTTTGAGACGGCGAAAGAACTGTTCGAGAATGTTGTTAGTGCGTTGAGGCTGGATCTTGACCGAACCGGAAGCGGTCTGAACGATAATGGGATCGGCAAAGAGTTTGTCCCAATACTTGTCGATCTGTTCGATCATTTTCCGGGTGGCCGGATTTAGTGGATGGTCCTTACCCCTGGCAAGCCAGGCGCGGAACTTCTTCACCCGTTTCTCGATGGTGCGGATGTTGCCCTTCTGTCCCTCGTCATTGAGACCTTGCCGACCGGAGTTCGGAGCGATACGCATGGCATTGCGCAGTTTTTCAAAGACGACGATCTTCTTTTCGATGGCTGCGACCGTTTTCCAAAGAGTCTTGTCCTTCATGATTTTATTCAAGTCCCGGTGGATTTTGAAGTATGGCTTGTTATCCTTCCACTCACCGCGCAGTTGAAGGGTTTGAAGTTTTTCGACTTTACCATGAAGGCAGCGGATTCTTTTGGCGAAGACCAGATGCGGGTGATCGAATGGGAAGCCATATCCGTGGCCATCGGATTTTCCCTTCAGCGTCCACTGGATCAGGGCGTAGATATTGAGTAAGGGCAGGAACTGATGTGCCTCAGCGGGAAGAGGAGCATTCTTGATACTGCTTTCCAGTGCCCTGATCAACTCGGGATATCGGTCCATATCCGCTTTGAAGTGTTTGGCCCGGGAGTGCAGCTTCCCACTGATGCCATGCTTGCTGAGTTGCTTGCGGATGATGTCGTATTCGGCACCGAGGAAATCCTTTCCGATGTCGCGCAGGAAATGGAAATGGCAGATGAAGTCCGGCACCTTGGGAAAGACCGTGGCGACCGCTTTGAGTATCCCCTTGCCCATGTCGTGCACCAGTGCCAGGGGAATGCCGTAAGTCTTTTTGATGCGTTTAAGAAAAGGCGCGATGTGTTTTTCATCCTCGGCGGGCAACATCACATTACCCAGAACGATTTCGGAGAGCGAATCAATGGAGCTCATTAACAATGGGTCGCGTCCCTCACAGGTGGCGTCCAGGTGGCAGATATATCCCCCGCGAGTCCGCATGTCCCCGGTGATTGCCGGAGCGCATCGCTGATGGGCAATGGCCAGGTATGTGATGAATTTCATTCCCAGCAACGAAACCTCCCGTGGGCTGATCTGAACATTTTTCTGTGCCAGTTCGGTCACGACTTCGGCTTCGTTGCGATGGCGCAGGAAGAGGGCTTTTGCCGCATAGACCATAACGTCGTATCCGAAATTGGCCCCGGGAGCGACCAGGGAGCACAGTTCATCAGAGCGATCCGTGTGGCCGCACTGCTTACAGACCATGAACACTTCCCGCGCCTCAATCCGACCAATGTGCAGCGTACTGACTGTGCGGGTTCGTGTTTTGCGGACTTTCAACTCCCCTCCACAGTTGCCGCAATGCTCCCCCGAGGGTCTAAAATCCACCGGCGGCGGCTTGTGAAAAAGACAAGACGCAGACACCCCGTTGGAGAGGACCTTCAGAGAATCCGACAGACAGCGGATCAGAGCGAATGCGGCGTTTTTTTTACATGCAGATCATGGCGGACAAAAAGGTTGTGGATAGTTTCGGGTTCGACAGATAGGTTCTGCCTTCTCAGTCGCCGACTCAGCGTTTGGTTGCTCAATTCCGGGTGCTTGATTTTCTCCACCAGAATCGCAATTGCTTCAAACGCCGTGGGCTCTCTACCCTTTGCGCTCAACGCGCAGCGGTGGTGGCGTTGTTTGCTGAAAACCGTCTTGTCCGAAGAGTAGTAAACGAATCGTCCCTGTGCTTTTTCCCGCCTGATCTGCGGATGGTCGGCAAATGCAGAAAGAAAGGAACGGGGATCAAGCCCCAGAACGCAACGCATCTCTCGGCCATCAAGGCCCGCCTCCGAGGCGCGGACCCGCTCTACGACAGTCTGCTTCAGTGTACCGTATTGCGAGAAGAACACACCGTGCCATTTCCACAATCCATCGGCATCAAACTCCGCTGCATCGGGCAAAGTGTAGTAGCGACCGTTGTGATTGTAACTGGTGTGCGCCCGCCAAGTCTTTAACCGCCTCCTGGCCGTGTGAATGCTGCAGTGTATCAGTTCGGCGACCTCTTCGAGTGTCATGATCCTGCGTTTTCGAAATGTTCTGAGTGCTCTGTCCTCAACGGTCTCTGAACTCCTGCTCATCGTGTTTTTCCTTTCAGTGATAAAGTATATGTTATGCGGTGTACATTAGACATATACTTAATCACTCAAAGGAACGCGGCAATAGAAAAAAGTCTGGAAATCAAGGAAAATGAGGAAGATCAGGTGTCGGAAAGTTGAGAATCAGCAAATCATATACTTCAGCACAAAAACCATCGCTGCGATAACAGTCTGATTACGTGGGTATTACGGAAAACCCACCCGGATTTTGCGGCAATAGGAAAAACAGGACCCAAACAGACCTCGATAACCCTTATTTTTTTGCATGAGTATAGAAGCAAGTTAGAAGGGAATTCGCACTTGCACAGCTCTAAACTCTGTAGGCAGTCAATAGGCCGGGTGGACAAGAAAGGATTCTCCCCTCACCCCAACGAGGCTGGGAACTGGTTTCAATTTCGCTAGGTGCTGCTGAGAAAATCGTTTCGAGTTCGAAGACTTCCGCTTGATCCGGTCGTCGAATGGGTGAAAAATCGTCATTCACATTAAATCGTTGTATAGGTATCATTTATGAGTTTTAGGACGATGAAAGTTGAACCCGCGAATGAAGATTGACGAAAATTGCTGACCATCAAATTACCACCTAAACACCAACATGTTACAGATACGGTTCAGATGCAGACAGATGCAGCTCTGACACAAATTTTGACACCTCAATCAGCAACCATTTAAACCGCCCCCCAGACTCGCTTGTCCATAGGAAACCCATCTGACCTTTTCATGCGACCCTGGGATCTACGTGCCTTTCCTAGTCTTCCCAAAACATCAGCTGCGCGAATTCTGGTAACCCGGGATGGTCGAGACCGTAACGTTGTGACTGGTTGGACTGGCACTAAGGTAAGGATGTGG
>DUCD01000247.1:9641-14912 GCA_012959985.1 Verrucomicrobiales bacterium
ATTTTGTTCCTGAAGCCGGGGGCGTCGACCCCGGACAATGGAAAACCCATCAGGACGGAACAAAATGCCTTAACTTAGCACCATTCGTGACTGGTTGCCTGTTTGTCAGGTTCCATTTTTCATGAAATCGCGACTTTCGCATCGAAAACACTCACAAATGAAGCCATAATCAAGGGAATATCAATGCTCCACATGTTTGGTTTTCAAAAATCAGTCCAGACGTTATGGTCTCCTTTATTGCATGAGAAGACAAAATTTGAATCACAAATTGATTGGAATGCCAATGACGAGCAATCCCTGAAAGACAATCCATAAATCAAAGCCAAGATCTGACAGCAGTGAATGGACCAATTTCGCCACCGATGCAGAAAGTTCTATTAATAACCCCCCCGTTTACGCAACTCAATACGCCCTACCCCGCAACGGCCTACCTCAAAGGCTTTTTGAACACTCAGAACATTCCCGCTTTTCATTGCGATTTAGGAATTGAAGTTATTCTCGAGTTGTTTTCGTCACACGGATTTTCAGCACTGTTCAGGGCTGTTGAGGATCAGGACTTTGAGTTTTCAGAGAACACTCAACGCATCGTCCATCTGCAAAAGGACTACTTGAAAACGATTGATCACGTTATCGACTTTCTGCAGAACAACAATCCCAATTTAGCCTACCTGATTTGTGGTGGAGACTACATCCCTGAGGCCTCTAGATTTGCACAGGTGGACGATCTCGATTGGGCTTTTGGGACGATGGCAACAACTGAAAAAGCACGCCATTTGGCAACGCTTTATTTGGAGGATATTTCCGATCTAATCATCGAGGCGGTCGATTCTAATTTTGGGTTCAGTCGCTACGCTGAGCGTTTGGGCCGCTCGGCTTCCTCGTTTGATGACCTGCACGAAGAATTGCAGTTGGAAAACGGCATTATCGATCAGCTTTTGATACATTTATTGGAAGAGAAAATCGAAACTCAAAAGCCGACTCTAGTTGCACTTTCAGTGCCTTTTCCCGGCAATTTGTACGCCGCTTTCAAGTGTGCTCAATATCTTAAGGAATACCATCCCAATATCGTAGTCACGATGGGGGGGGGATTCCCAAACACTGAACTAAGATCGGTTACTGATACCCGAGTTTTCGACTACGTTGACTATATCACTTTGGATGATGGCGAGACTCCAATTCTCAATCTCATTCAACACCTTAATGGCGAGAGAAGCCAAGAAGATTTAAAGCGGACTTTTGCAATGAAAGACGGGCAGGTCCACTACTTCAATGGCTCGCAAGACAACGACTTCCCACAAAAAGATGTAGGTACGCCTGATTACTCAGACCTCGTGCTCGACAAATACCTTTCGGTCATTGAAATTGCAAACCCAATGCACCGTCTTTGGAGTGATGGCCGTTGGAACAAACTGACCCTCGCCCACGGCTGCTACTGGTCAAAGTGCACCTTTTGTGATGTCTCATTAGATTATATAAATCGCTACGAACCACTCACAGCAAAACTGCTCTGCGATAAAATTGAAGAGATAATTAAGCAAACCGAACAGAGTGGATTCCACTTTGTAGACGAAGCCGCCCCCCCCGTGCTTATGCGCGAATTAGCGTTGGAAATCTTACGTCGAAACCTGACGATCGTATGGTGGACCAATATTCGTTTCGATAAGACCTTCACCGTAGATTTATGCCGTTTGCTCAAAGCCTCTGGCTGCATTGCAATTTCGGGAGGTTTGGAAGTTGCGTCGGATCGATTGTTAAAGCTTATTAACAAAGGTGTGACGGTGTCCCAAGTAGCAAGAGTGTGCAACAATTTCACCAATGCCGGCATTATGGTTCACACCTACTTGATGTACGGATTCCCCACTCAATCCTCACAAGAAACCATCGATTCGCTCGAAATGGTAAGACAGTTGTTCGAGCAAGATGTGGTGCAATCAGGTTTCTGGCATCAGTTTGCCATGACGGCTCACAGTCCAATCGGAATAGACCCAACGGCATTTAAAGTGCAACCCGAAACAAGCGAAGTTGGAACATTTTCCAATAACGATATCATGCACGTCGATCCTAGGGGAGCTGACCACAAAATATTCAGTGAAGGCTTGCGTAAATCGTTGTTCAACTACATGCATGGAGTGTGCCTCGATTGGTCTCTAAACGAGTGGTTTGAGTTTGATGTTCCTCGCACGACTATCACCCCGAATTTTATTGAATTAGCAATTGCATCGACCGAAAACGCGACTCCGAAACCGAACAACAAAGTAGTGTGGCTGGGCACTCAACCAACAAACAAAACGTACCTCAAAAAGAAAAACGGCAAGGAAGTAGAAATGCTCGCGCTCACTTTCATTACTAAGAAAGAGAAAGTTGTGATCAATGTAAAAGCTGACCTTGGGCAGTGGATTGCGGAAATGCTTCCGAGTTTGTCTGGTTCAAATGAAACTACAACGACATTCGGTGGGCTCTCAGAGCATTTTGAGCAGCAGGGCTTCACAGAATTTGAAACTTGGTGGGAAGGCCATACAGCGGCTTTATTGCAATCCAGTGGGTTATTGGTTTTATAGAAGTTGTGGTTCCAGTTTATTCGTACACGCCCATTTCACGCGGCTTTTCGTTCGTAGAAATGTTGCAATTCTTCGACTTTCGGGATCTCAACAATTCTGCCTTTCTTCAGAAGGAGTATCAGTTTTCACTGACGGTTTACAAAACCGTTAAAGCCATTGCGCGACCCTGCGCGAAAACGACTCTAATACCTTGTGAACATGCATGATAAACGCAATTCTCCAGTTCTTTACAAATGTTGTAATCGTGCACCATTACGCAATTTCACTGTTGCATTCTGTTGCACGGCGAGGCCCGCAAACAATGGGCGGCACTGATCAGACAGGTTTACGATACGGACTCGCTGCCCTGTCCCGAATGTGGATCTGAGATGAAGAGGATCGCCTTTATCGAACCAAGGCAGACCGAGGTCATTGAATAGTTTCTCCGTCACTGCGGTTTATTGGATGAAGATCCGGCGCGGGCGCCGCCTCCTCCGGAAGAGTTGGTTGAACGTTGTAGTTGAAGAAAAGAAGGATAGCGAGCATAGGTGTCCGAACCGGATTATGAAAAATGTTTACGGGCAACTGAAGGCAGGAGCTTTGAGTTCATGCAACTGAAATCACCAGAAAACTTACCTTTCTAAAGGATTCGGGGGGCAGATTCTGAAGGGCTTTAGGGCTTATTTCATTGACTCAACACCTCGGAATACTCTTCTCATCAAGATGCTCGAAACGCAAACCCCTATTAAAGTAACCAACGAAATACGGCATAACGAAGACTGCGTTTAATATTAGGGGACAACGGTATGAGGTTCCAATACTTGTCGCGAACTAGCGCACTCAATCGTCTGCTCGCGGGTCATCGAAGCAGTAATTACATCGCGCTTACTGAGCTGCCGGGCAAGCCTACGTGCTGCATCTAGAGCGTCAACTTCCTTTGAGCAGCTGTCGAATCGACGCTTACCGTCGGAATAATTGGCAACCATGAAGGCAAAATTACCGGAGTGAACATGTATGATAAGCGCAGTTCACCATTTTAATGAAAGAACATTAAAATTGAAATACCGTTATAAATGTTGGCGACCAGCCACAACGTTACGGTCTCGGATCTGCAACGCTTCTTTCTTTGGTAGTTCCCAGGGTAGCCGTTGTGGCGACCTGCGGTAATTTTCGACCGACGATTGGATTAACGCAACTGCACCACGAGACGTGCGAAGCCGATGCCGGCTGATAACGGCTGAAGAAGTTCGTAGGTCACAGTCGAGGTGCCGTTAAGATTGGCTGTCTCAGAATAGAAGAACGCTTCTTCTATTGACCATGTCATAAGATCGTCCGAACCATCAACGGTGAACACAACATCGTCAGCCGCAAGGTCACGCGGAAACGAAACGCGCACTGTCCCCGTCGGTGTGATGGTCAATACGAATGTACCAGGTCCGCTCAACTCGCTGGTGTCGTCTGTTCCAAGAAAATGCTCCATCAACGCGGTCAGCCCGTCGTTGTCGTCGTCCGCCAGTGGATTGCCAACAAATGGAACTGAGTCGTTTTCCGCAGGGTTACCTCCCACAGTGGTACTGTTTCGCCAATTGTCGGCCCGCTCCGGGTCATCAGTGATGTAGATGAGACTCCGCCCGTTTCCGTCAGCGTCCTCTGGCCAGGGAAAATCATCACTGTAGGTGAAATTGGCGATGGTCGATCCGTCAGCTGCAATCAGGTGCAAACGCTCACCGCTGTCTCTCAATCCCCTGTCGTTGGCGAATTCGCCTGCGATGGCGCCGACGGATACTGCGGCATAGCGGGTCCGGAAGGCGTGGGTGTCGCGCACGGTCAGAATCGGTTCTCCGGGTGTCAGAAGTCGGCCCGAGGGAAAATCGAATTCAACACCCTCAATGAATTGCACTCCGGTGAGATCAATGGTGTTTCCGCTCACATTCCGCAGCTCGATGAACTCGAAAAGATCCTGATCCATGAATCCCAAATTGGTTTCAGCCAAGGTCGGAGGGAGGGGATGATAGTGGATTTCACTGATGGCCAGGTTAACTGCGGAAGCGGGGTCAATCTGGCTTGTGTTGGATACATTGATCGTTTGGGTACCGAGCCCCCTCCCCTGGAAATCAAGTGCCTCGAAGGTCACTGTGTTGAGTCCCGGCACCACGGGCACATTCACCTGCCAACTGTTGTTGTCCAACCACGTCACACGAAGCGTCCCCGGGCTCCCGGCGATCCGGATTTCCCGGACATTCACCCAGCCATTGCCTGTTACGCTCGCGATGCTGGAATTGACCGACAGCGGATCGGGCGTGGTGATAGAAAAACTGACCGGGGACACCTGGCTGTTGATTTGACTGAGGATGTTGTCAGATCGGGAGTTGACGAAGCTGAGATGACTACTCCAGGGCTGGGAGGAATCGAAGGATGCCATATGGGTTGACCACATCGACATGTAACGGTTGTTATAGGTTGTCTTACAGATATCGTAGAGATGCCCGAGATAGCCTCGGCGGCGGGCGGCATTGCCGGTAATCTTGTTGCATTCGGAATTGGCGAAGATCGATCGTGTCGCACTTAAGCCGAGGTCCATATCATGGGGGAGGAACATCACACGCCCATCCGGACGGGCGTAATACATGCCGTTGTGCTGGGAGCCTGCCCCGGCATTATCCCCCGCGCCGGACATCACTGCATAAGCCATTCCACGGAGCCAGCTATCGACATCAATGACGTCTTCGAGTCA
>DUCD01000247.1:14922-19724 GCA_012959985.1 Verrucomicrobiales bacterium
CCTCGCCAATCCCTGCGCACGCACGCGCGCACGTCCTCAAGGCCGTCCTCAAAGGCAGTGCCGGACTTCCTGAACTGCTTTGCGTATTTGATGATCGGGTCGAAGTCATCAGCCTCGCGGTTGATCTTGTTGAGGAAGAACCAGCGGTAGCTCTCCTTGTCATCGCCGAGATCGCGCACGCTGGTGCCTGTCACCCCATCCGGCGTCGGGATCTTGTAGCCATTCCTGTCCGCTCCGTTGGGCGTATAGAGCAATTCATATTCGAACAAAGCCCCGTCCGAGCCGTCCTCGAACTGCGAATCAAGGAATACATCATCGTAGCGCGCCATCTGCAGCACTGCTGAGCGCGTGTGTTCGTTCTTCGGGGCCAGCACCTTAATGAAGTCGTAGTAACGGCTAATCACTCCACCTGAGTTGGCAATAGCAATATCAACGAGGATTTCTTTCTGGCCATCCACCCCGCGGTCGATCGCCAACGAGGGATGAACCCCGCGGTAGAGGTTGTCGCCCCCAAACTGCAGGTTGAAGCCAACTCGGTTGGACGGGAGACGTCCGCGCTGACTCCCCTTAAGGCGGAGTCCCACATCGTAGTAGATGTGCTCCTCCCGATCGATGATCGTCGACCCAAGGCGGTCGTTGCTCATGACTTCAGTCGTCCGGTGAATAAAATCGCGATCGTTGTTGGTGACTACAATGCGGAAATTGTGCTGTCCGTTCCTCGCGGCGAGTTTGTCATTGACCTTGTAAAGGGCGCGCGATTCGGGACCTGTTGCCGGGAACACCGAACGGACACCTAGGCTGTCGGTCGCACGGACGTAAAATTGCACCACGGCGGCAGCGGATTGGCCCGGAATCGTGGCTTGGAAGTTCCCGGAACTGCCGGCACCCATGGCCACGCTTCGGAAAGCCGCACCATTAACTGAGTAAAATAACTCCATGGAAACCACGGCATCAGGGTCCGATGCCCGTACCTTCACCATGACCGGCTCGCTGACGGCAGGCACGGCGGGTGTGTGCAGAAATTCTGTAATGGTCGGCCCGATATTGGATTCGGCGCGCGTGTTTGGCGCCGAAGGCGTACCGACGTGCTCAGGACGGTCGATGACCGTCGACAGGGCCATCCGGTTAAAGTAGAGCCTCGTGTGAAGCTGATTGGATTTTCTTACCCAGCGAGCTCGAAATGAGATCTCATAAACTCGACCATTGTTCGCCACGCTGAGCAGCGTCGTTTCAATTTGATTGTGCATGTGCTCTGTCCCTCCAGTAGCCACCAACCGCAGCACATTGTTGCCAGAGTTGTCTGGATCCTTGATCACCTCGGAATGTCGGTGATTCCCGCGAAACCGCCAACCGGTCACTCCTCCCGAGAAGCTCGTATTGTTTATCTTCTGCACCGCGGTAACGTCCGGATCCTCAACTACACGGATGTCATCGATCAGGATTTCACCGGCCCCGAGCAATCCCATGTTGAACTCACTCCATTTGGTGTCAGGCCCACGGCTGCCGGCTAGAGTCCTGCGATAAGTATAGGTCCTCCAGCCTGTTTGCGCTGTTTCGTCGCTGTCTGCCCACGCCTCTGCCACATTGTTGTCGGCACCCAAGTCGCGCAGTTCCAGACTTGATCCTCCGCCATCGGCCGCGTCGGGCCAGTGCCCGCTGTCGTAGAAGCGCACAAGGTCAACCGGATTTTTGTGGGCGTCGCGGAGGGAAATCCGCTCACCGTTGCGCGAAAGAGATCCATCGAATTCCCCGAGCAACCGCGCAGACGGGAAGGCGGCAGAGAACTCGTCGGAATCGCGGGCCAGACAGGCGTGTTCACCTGCGGCCAACCAGGTATTGGTTCCAAACTCGAAGTCGATGCCTTGGTTGAATTCCCAACTGCTTATATCGACCGGATGGAAACTCTTGTTCGCGATTTCAATCCACTGATTGCGCGAGTTTCGGAACGGCATACCAGGGATAGCCGGCGTGAGTGTCACCCGCGTCTCAAGTCTCAACCCAAATACCATGTCACTGCTGGAGGTCGAGCTTTGATGGACTTCGACTGAGACCCGGTTTTGGCCCACCACCAGAGGGTGGGTGGAAATTGGAAGCGAGAGAAGAGTGGCGTTGGACCCATTGAGCGTGGTGGAGAGCGTTTCCGGACCTACCGCTCCCTCGGGCATGTTGTATCGTCCGACCTCCACACCGTTCAGATAGAAAATGGCCCCATCATCGACTTCATGCATTATCACCATCGACTCGAGAACGGCCAACTCCTGCGCAGTGAGATCGAACTCCCGTTCAAAATAATAGGTAACGGTAGCCGAAGAGTAATTCTGGAGTGGGGTACGGACCGGCTCCGGAAGCGCAGAGGCCTCTTGTGCGATGACCGTTGCCCCGCTCTTCCAGTTGCCCCCGATGGCATGGGCGGCCGTTGCCCAGTTTGCGGGAAAGTTTTCATCCCCATCGTTGTAGCGCCAGAGTTCGCCGAAATCGATCAGAGAGGGGGTCTCGAATGTACCCTGCGTACCTGATGTGGCCGGGAGCGCAGGCGGGTTGTAGGCAATCTCGCTAATGACAATATCTTCATTGAATTTAAAATCGTTGACGGCTCCCGGTGTGGCGGTGGCCGGGTAGAGCCAGGCCATCTCCCTCGATTCGGCGCGACCGCGCAAACTTCCAGTGACTACCTGCGCGTCTGTGACGCTCGTACGAGTGGGGTTATAAACAAAAACCCTCTCGCCGTCAGTGGGGCGGAAACCGAGTTCTGATTCAGTCAGAAGAAGCAGAACACCAGGGGCCAACGACTGGGCTGGTAAAGTGAATTCGCGCTCAGGATCGCCATTGACGGATAGCACGATGCCATCGACATCAATTGAGGCCGGCCCGTCATTGATCAGTTCGATCCAGAAATTCGATTCCGCGGCGGACGGCATTTCGTTTAGAACAAGAGGAAGCGCTGCGCCGGGAACGATTCCTTGGAGAACGGCATCCAGTTCAACACCAAAAACGATGTCGCTGCTGCCAACCCGGTCCTGGTGTAATTCCACCGAAAGTCTGTTCTGGCCCGCGACCGCCGCTCCTGCGGGTATCGGTATGGCGATCGAGAGCAGATCGACCTCGACCTCGTTGCCTGCTTCCGTTTCGGGATGAATCGGTCCGGCGGGCATGTTCAACCGGAATACCTCAACACCGTTGAGATAAAAGACGGCTCCGTCGTCGATGAGATGCCGCAACTGAAGCGACTGCAGGCCGGCGGCCTGCCCGGCTGTGAGTGTGAATGCCTTTTCAAAGTAGTAGGTGATCACGTAGGGCACACGGAATCCCGGAAACGTCAGCAGAGTCGAAATCGGTGTGGTGATGCTACTTTCGTTCCCAATGGGATCGGGCCCTGACATCCACCCGACGGAGGAAACAGGATGCGCCGTGGTCGCCCAGTGCGCTGGCAGCTCAACATCCGATTCGTTATAGCGCCACATGCTCCCAAGCCCGAACAGTGAAACTGTCGTAGTCGGTGGAGGTGTGTCGGCGCCTGGAAAATTCTCCGTCCCGGGCGTCCCGCCAAGCTGCGCGGATGCGCTCCAGTTTTCCGGTGGCTTGGCCGAGGTGTAGGGCTTGCGCTTTGCGAGCGTGACTCCCGAACCATCCGCAGCGACCGGCCAACGACCGCTGTCACCGAAGACCAACTCGTCCATCAGACGGTCGCTTTGATTGATCAGAGTGATACGATCCTCGTCGTTGGCGAGGTGTTTCATAAGCGGGCCGAGTTGTCCGCGACCCGGAGACTTGTAAATGACCAGATACTCACCCGGATCGAGGATCGTGCCCTGGGGAAAGGTGTAGTCCACGCCACCCGCCAATCGCCAGCCCGAGATATCCGACTTGATTCCCATCTGGTTGAACAGCTCGATCCATTCGCCGATTTCATGGGTGCCGACAGGATTGTAATGGATCTCGTTGAAGACGACTACGGAGTCCGGAGTGTCGGCGTTCAGCGCAAGAGGTGAACACGCGATTACCAGACAAACTGCCGCGAGGTTGCGTATGGAAAACATCAAATTCATAAGGGGATTCTTTAGAGAGAAATAGAGGTCAGTAAATCAGTTTACGCCATGACTCTGGGGTTTTGACTACTCAGCTTCCTTTATTTGAAAATACAACTGGTCCGGCAGTTCCAACGGAAAAAAAACGCTCAAGTCGACTACTGTTGACGTTACCAAGCCACCGGATGAGATGCTGTCAACAAGTTCAATAAAGGGAAGCAAGAGACTCATGGAACCGAGAACGCGATAGGAATTCCCCTCTCTGGAGTTCCATGAGAGAGAGACTTTGCGCTGATCCAAATCATTATTGAAGGCGGTGATCCGAAACGGTGCCACAGCGGTGAGGGTGAGACGGGCCTCCTCCTGCAGGCCCGACGGTGAACCTGTTGACTGCACCCGGACCGAGAACTCGGTGCCGTCAATGATGCCTCTGAAGTTATGGAGCCCGATTAGAAGTTCGTTCCCGACAATCTGGAACTTGCGATTGTCAGTGGCTCCAACACCCCTGATGAGCGCGTAGGTGAAGTTATCGCCAGGGTCCCCCTTGGGCGTTGTCAGTGTTCCTACTCTCGCCCCCTGATTTGCCAAGGTACTGAAGATGTCTGGAGAAACCTGGACCTCCCTTTCAACGACCTCGACTTCGATCGAGAAAGCATAAGACCGGGACAGATTCGCATGCCCGAACCCATCAACCGTTCCGCCGATACATATGAACCGCCAGACCTACCGCCCCTCCAATCACAGCAAACCTCACCCACTTCAGCATACCTCGCCTCC
>DUCD01000247.1:19734-22370 GCA_012959985.1 Verrucomicrobiales bacterium
CCGCCGACGACCGGCAGGACGATTTCGCCCTGGCCATTATTATTATGGTCCATGCGCCCTCCGCTGGACAGATTTGTCATAATCGGGTTTTGGCTGCCGATCCCCGGCGGATTGGCAATTGCGGCAAAGATCTCGGTGGAAGTCGGCAGTGTAAAATCATTCCCATCGAAGGCTAACGTGACATCGACGTTAAGGCCACTCCCGTCAATATCGATTTGGGCACCCACCGAGACAATCTCGTAGCCACCGGCTCCATTGGCGAACGCGAGGTAGGGGATGACGCTCCCGGTTTGACCCGCATGATAAGACCAGCTCGTGCCATTGTAAGTTCCCGCATCCAGCATTGCCGTGAACGATTTGTCCACATTTTGGCGCGACTGATCGTTAGAGCCGTTCGTGGAGGTGTCGACTGCGTTATTCGCACCGGCGAGATTCAGCGTTCCGAGCCCGGCCCCCAGTGAGGCCGCGTTTGCAACCCTGTTCAGGCCGACCATCAAAACGAAGCTCAAGCAGACGACTCCCACGGCACGGGGCAGGCAGTGCCTTGGAATGAAGCCATTAGTTTGGCATAGTTTCACGAGCTTACCGCTCCCGTTTCTGGGATTTGTAATCTGATCATGACGTGTCTACCCCCGATCCAATTCTGAGCATCGACCTCTGCTAAAGGAGGCGTTCATTATACCCAATTCTTACTCATTTGTCGACACCACAAACATCTGAATGGAAAAACCGGGCCGAATAGCGCAGGAAACCGTAGGATCTGAGCGTTGGATTCCATGGCATGCCATGCGAGCCCGTTGAAGAACTACGGCAATAGTCATCAATTTTCAACGGGCTGCAACCTCCCATGCGCAACAAAACCCCACGTTCCGGAAAGCGGACTATCTGGCGCTTCCGCCATTGAGCGTATTGGAGTCTTCCGATTCGTGGTGAGCCTCTTCGTATTAGGTTTCGGTTCCGATGATTTCTCTTCGTTCCACTTGGATAAATCGAATATTCCTTCGTGTCTTGGTTACTTGAGCGTAGAGGCATCCCACTTTGAAGATTTCTCACCCCGCGCAAGTTACGTGATAGGCTTTAACAGTTGATTGCGCAAGCTACCACGCTTATGTTGAGAGGGAACTCCGGCAATGGCTCTTTGATCAAAAAAGAGCATAACAGAATCCAATGAAGAATTTGTTTAGAGTATTTTTCATTTGCAGCGTCTTGGCTTCTCACATCACGGTTACCGTCAATGCGGCGCCATCGAGCCCCCCCAATGTGGTGCTCTTCGTTGCCGACGATCTGGGATGGAAGGATCTCGGATGCCAGGGCAGTAATTATTATCAAACCCCGAACATCGACTACCTCGCGGAATCAGGTGTTCGCTTTACCGATGCCTATGCCGCCTGCGCCGTTTGCTCCCCCACCCGGGCCAGCATTCTCACAGGCAAATACCCTGCCCGCATTCTCCTGACCCAATGGCTTCCCGCGGGCCGGTGGAATCCAGTGAAAAACCGGATGAAAGAAGGCCGTTTTATCCGCTCTCTGCCGCTGGAAGAACTCACCCTCGCTGAGGTCCTGCGGGAACATGGCTACACGACCCTCCATGTCGGCAAATGGCATCTCGGAGGCCCTCCGTTTTCTCTTCCCGAACAGCATGGATTCGATGTCAATGTGGCCGGAAGCGAACACGGTGCACCCGGCTCCTACTTCTATCCTTTTAAAGGGAAATGGACCGTACCCACTACCGACAGTAAGGTGCTCAAGCAAACCTTACCGGATGGAAAGGAGGGAGACTACTTGACCGAGCGCCTTACAGAGGAAGCCGTGAAGTTGATTCGCAATAGTAAGGACCGCCCCTTCTTTCTTTATTTCCCGTTTTATGCCGTCCACACCCCTCTGCAAGGAAAGGCGGACAAGATCCGACGCTATGAGGCCGTTCCGAAAAACGATCAGCAGGGCAAGGCAGCATACGCCGCCATGGTGGAGAGCGTCGACGATGGGGTTGGCCGGATCATGAAGCTTCTCACCGAACTTAGCCTGAAAGAAAACACCCTCGTCATTTTCACCTCGGACAACGGCGGTTTCGCGGGCGCGACCAGCAATGCGCCTCTACGGGCCAACAAGGGATCTCACTACGAAGGCGGGATCCGCGTACCACTGATCATTTCTGGCCCGGGTGTGTCAAACCCGGGCAGCGTTAACCCGACCCCGGTGATCACCAACGATCTCTATCCCACCATTCTAGAGATGGCGACTCTGCTGGAACGACCCCATCAACATGTCGATGGAGTTAGTCTTGCGCCGCTACTAAAGGGGGATGAATCCATTAAACGCGATTCCCTTTTCTGGCACTATCCTCACTACAACAAACACCCTCACAGTGCCCCCGTCTCCATTGTTCGCCGAGGACCATGGAAACTGATCGAGTTTCTCGAAAGCAGTCAAACAGAGCTCTACCACCTCACCGATGACCTGAGCGAGGCCAACAACCTTACTGAGTCACAGCCCCACCTCGCACGGGAACTACTCACCGAACTCCACGCGTGGAAAGAGCGTGTCGGCGCGGACTCCATGCTTCCCAACCCAAATTTCATGGAAGGCCAAGCCCTCAAATGAAGCTCCTTATCCCGAGACTCGTCCTTCTCCTTGGT
>DUCD01000248.1:0-3213 GCA_012959985.1 Verrucomicrobiales bacterium
TCCGGACGGTCGCCAAAACAGCGGTAACAGAAAACCTGAAACCGGAGCTACTGGGTTTATACCAGCGAATCAATGCCATCGAATGATCCATCGTATTCGTCAGATCACCGACCGCACGCTGGAATGGGCTTCCTTGCTATGCCTGAGTGCCATGGGAACGGTAGTGCTCATTCAGGTTTTTGCCAGGTTTCTACTCCCGAAAACACCCGCGTGGACTGAAGAAGCCGCCCGCATGTTCTTCATTTTCACCATTAGCTTTGCCGGAGGACTGGCTGTCCGTGATCACGCTTTGATAGGATTCGATGTCCTGGTTGAAAGACTCCCTCTGAAAGCAAACCGGATTCTGCGAATAGTCAGCCACCTGATCATCACGGTTTTCATGGGAATTCTCGCATGGCAATCCATTCTATTCATCCGCGTAGGGCATCTCCAGACTTCGCCAATTTTGGAAATCCGCATGTCCTACGTTTTCTCAAGCATGTTGGTATTGTTCCTTTTTACGGGCATCTATTCTGCCTTGGAAGCCGCTACACTCTTGAGGAAAATCCGTCAACCAGTCCGGACATGATCACCCTCCTGTTCGGTATTTTTTTTCTGACCCTGCTGTTGGGTTTCCCGATCGCCCTCTGCCTTGGACTGGCCTCATTCTCCTATGTCCTGTTCAGTGATATCCGATGGATCATCATCCCCCAGAAAATGTATGCAGGAATCGATGTATTTGTTCTGCTTTCCATTCCCGGTTTCATCCTGGCGGGAAACATCATGAACCAGAGCGGTATCACTGAGAAAATCGTGGGATTCTGTAATGCCGTCGTCGGCCATATCCGTGGAGGACTCAGCCTGGCCAATATCGGTTCCTCGATGCTGTTCGCCGGGATATCCGGCACAGCCGTAGCCGATACAGCAGCGGTGGGCGCTGTAATGATTCCGGCAATGAAAAAGGAAGGATATGAAGAAGATTTCTCCTGTGCCGTGACCGCCACCTCCTCGACGGTGGGCCCCATCATCCCCCCCAGCCTACCGATGATCATTGCCGGCACGCTGACCGGCTTGTCGGTCAGTAAATTGTTTCTGGCCGGCGCGTTGCCCGGACTGTTACTCGGATTAGGCCTGATGCTGGTATCTTATCGAATATCGGTCCAGCGAGGTCACCCAAAAGGAGATCGAACGAGCCTTAAGGGAATATGCCGGCATTTCAAAAAAACTTTCTGGGCTCTGATGATGACGGTTGTCATTTTGGTCGGAATTATCGGGGGCATCTTTACCCCGACCGAAGCCTCGGTGATTGCTGCACTCTATGCATTCCTGGTCGGAGCATTCATCTATCGGGAACTCGACATCAAAAAAATGCCCGACATCCTGCTTCAATCAGCCATCACGACGGCTTCCCTGATGTTACTAGTCGGATTCGCCAATCTATTCGGCTGGATAATGACCAGCGAACAGATTCCACAGTGGGTGGCAAAAACTCTCCTGAGTATTTCTGACAACAAAATAATAATTCTGCTCCTGATCAATGTAATCCTCTTGGTGGTTGGGGCCTTTATGGAAACCATCGCCGCTTTGCTGATTCTTTTCCCTGTCCTTCTAAAAGTTGCAGTAAGTGTCGGGGTGGACCCCATTCAATTTGCTGTCATCGCTGTGTTAAACCTAGTGATCGGCCTCACCACTCCACCGGTCGGTGTCTGTCTTTTTGTAGCCTCCAGCATCGGAAAAATCACTCTAGGCCAGATCAGTCGAGCCTGCCTTCCATTTCTGGCAATCAGTCTTTTTGTGCTGCTATTGGTAACTTTTGTCCCTTGGATTTCCCTGTTTCTACCAGAGCTTTTTTACGGTTCTGAATAAGTTCTGTTACCTTTTCCAAGAAACAACAGTCCCGCCCCCAACCGACATTGAGTGATGTGCGTTCGGATACTTTTTCTTCCCTCCCAATGAATAATTTCCCGGACCTAATACACATTGTCCCGGATATCAGATCGTTTGAAAAAACTGAACTACCCCTTCAATATGATAATAAATAACGGCTGATCTTCAACACCTCAGAACCGGACAAACCATCCCTCCATTGCGGGAAGTGTAAAACGTCTTTCATGTTGCTTTCAACACGGTGATCTTATCCTTGTTAGTAGCGACAAATTGGATTACTATCAACACTGCTCGGCATCAGTAGAGAAACAACAGAATACATGGAAATCACCAAACAGGATCGCGACTTGCTAGAGCATCTCGATTCGTTGGAGAGAAAATCATGAAGAACATCGGAGTATTCGGTGTTGGAGGAGTGGGTGGATTTTTTGGAGGCAAACTCTGCCAGAATAAGAATGAAGAGACCCGTGTCACCTTCTTCGCACGCGGGGAGCACCTAAAGAGAATTAGGGAGAACGGACTTGTACTCAAGACAGAGAAAGACGGAGAAGAACTCTGCAGGCCAGACCTGGCAACAGATACGTTGGACTCTATACCCGAACTCGATTTCTGCATTTTGTGCGTCAAAGGATTCGACTTGATCCCGCTTTTGTCTCAGCTCAAAGATCACGTATCGGAAAATACAGTACTGCTCCCTTTACTGAACGGCGCAGATATTCACTCCCGGATCAGAGCCGTGATCAATGATGGCATTGTCCTGCCTGCGTGCGTGTATGTCGGAACCCACATAGAGAAGCCAGGTGTCGTTTCCCAGAGAGGTGGCGCGTGTAAAATTCTTTTCGGACCGGACCCGAATCGTTCAGACTTCAAGCCCGATTCGTTGCTGGAGCTTCTTCGGCAAGCTGATATCTTGCACGAATGGAGGACTGACGTTCAGACATGCATTTGGGAGAAGTTCACTTTCATAGCTTCATTTGGCATTGTCACCGCAGCCCATGGAAAGGTGATCGGTGAAGTGCTGGAAAATGAATCTCTGAGGAGGGAAGTCTCGAGTGTAATAGGTGAGATCATTTCGATCGCCGATAAAGCTGGCGTCTCTCTCCCCGACAATATGGCAGAGGCAGCAATATCGAAAGGAGCGACGTTTCCCTATGAGACCAAGACATCCTTCCAGCGCGATTTCGAAATTGAGAGCAAGGCAGACGAGCGAGATCTATTTGCAGGAGCGATCTTGAGATATGCAAAGGAGTTTGGATTAGAAGCGCCAAAAACGAGGGCTCTCTTGAATAAACTAGAGGAAATCAAACCCGACACCAAGAAGGCCGGTGAGGCAACGGATTGCAGCCG
>DUCD01000248.1:3283-3701 GCA_012959985.1 Verrucomicrobiales bacterium
ATTCGTCATCGCACTAGAGCGCCTGACATTTATTAGCCACAAAGTTAGCCATCTATTCGATATCAGTTTGGCGTGGCAGATTGCCGTTTCGGTCCCAGCCGTAATTTCAATGATTGCCCCACCATCGGTTCTGGCAAATGGCGCCTAGATTATGGATAAATTAAGCAAACGCGAATTCCTTAAGATGACGTCCGTGCTCGGGGCGGGGGTGGCTGTTCCAGCGGTCGCGACCGAGGACGTAACCTCCCCGGCGACTAGCCCACCCGCGACGGACCTTGTTGACGAGAATTTTGCATCCACTTCAGGCCGGCATTTCGGATCTCAAGTCATTCATCACGGCGAGCAGCACGGCTACCAAGTCACACCTATCAGCCAGGATAAGGCCGCCCCGGGCTACCAGCGGCCGGGCAACCTCAAA
>DUCD01000249.1:0-8654 GCA_012959985.1 Verrucomicrobiales bacterium
TCTGGCCGTTTCAAACTTGAAGCTGGCCGCGCTGAGGCCGGATTTGACATCGTTCTGGCCGTTTCAAACTTGAAGCTGGCCGCGCTGAGGCCGGATTTGACATCGTTCAGGTTATGTCAAACCCAGACCCAATTGCCCAGAAATTCCATCGATCCACATCCTTAACTTAGTGCCATTCGGGACAGGCTTTTAATGGGTAAGCCATGGACATCTCCGAAACGGTGAGGTAAGGATAATGTATCGTTATTACAAGGAGGCGATGTCATGAGATTTCCCAGGTGTTTTATCAATGAAGGAGGTGGAACTCGGCTCGATCACGCGATGAGCCGGATCGTTAACCGGGATTTCCTATTCGGTGAGGATGAAAAGGAATATTCCCGAAAGACCATGAGAGATCAGGTGGTCTTTTCGGGATTTCGTGTGCTGACCTACTGTATCATGAGGAGCCATTTTCACCTGCTGTTGCAGGTTCCCGATCCTGAATCCATCGATGACGAGGAACTGTCCCGACGAATGCGTGCCATCTACTCGAAAATCAATGCCGGCACCTACAAACGCTTTCAATTTTTCGACCTGTCCATGGATCCCGGGCAGAAGACGGACTTGCCGGATCAGCGTCCGGGTGGGCTTGCTCACCTCAAGAATAAGTTGCTTGATATCAATGCCGGCGTCATGGCAGACGCTCCGGATTGGATCCAATCTATCGGAACCCTTCAGTGTCACTGCCTTTTTGCTTGATGGCATGCAAATACTCAAACGTCGCCACGTAGAGAACGCCATTGGCATAAACGGGAGAGGAATAGATCGGAGCGGAGAAAACGTGTTCGAAGAGCTGCTTTTTGTCCCGCGACAACGCCAGCATCTCCAAGTCGCCGTCCTCGTCGCCAATATAAACCTTGTCGTCGACAATCAGCGGCGAGCACGCGATGCGACCCTTTGCGTCGTGGGTCCAGTATGGTCTGCCTGTTCGGGCATCCAAGCAATGAATTAAACCGGTGCTATCGGAGGCGATGACTAGGTTGTTGTGAACGGCCACACTGGCCATCATGCGATGCATTGGGTCCGCGCCCGAGCCGAGATACTCCCAGACAAGGCCCGAGTTGGGATTCGGTTTGCCTCGGCCTGATCCATCGTCCAACTCCGAACTGATGTCTCCCCGTTTGGTTGGATCAACGCAACATAACCGACCCTTGCCGATGCGCCAGTCAGCATGCCGTCCACTGGCGACGTAGATTCGATTTTCGTAAAGAACAGGTGTCGCGATAAAATAATTCCAGTTCCCATATTGGATTTGCTTGGGTCCCGGTTCCTTGAGGTTGATGTCGAACTCCCAAAGAAGCCGGCCTGTCAGGGCGTCGAAGGAGCGGAGCCAACCATCGCCCTGTCCCATGATGGCCTGGGCGCCGCCATCCACCTCAACCACCAGTGGACTGCCGTGTTGGACCTCCAGAATACCATTGCCGGGCGAGTTGTCCGTCCAGACGATCCTGCCGGTGAGTTTTTCAAGGCAAATCAGACTGGGCGCTTCGGGCGCGGGGACTTTGCCCATGTATCGCGCGTTCCCCGTCTGAACGTAGATGAGGGAGCCGTGTGAGGCGATTGAACAGTGAATGGCGTTGTTGCCGATCATCACGGCGTTGGGAGTCACGCCTAGCTGGTTTATCGTATCGACCTTCCAGGCCTCCCGCGCTTTATCTCCGCCCCTATTGAGCTGGCTGATGTCCAGGCAGATGATTTCAAAGCGGTTGTTGCAGAACCAGAGCCGATCGCCTTCCACCAGCGGCGAAGAGGCCAAGCCGCCGAACTCCCAGTCCACTCTTTTTCCCTCCTTCATTCTGGGGGACACATGCTGGTAGAGAAACTTGCCGTCGCGCTCGCGGAAACTACATCAGCACACCCGCGTCCTGCTTATCCCCTTCATCGCGGGGCTTTTCATTGTTGGTCCCCACCCAGACCAGGCCATTGGCAATCACCGGATCGCACCAGGTGACCGATCCCAGTTGGGCCGACCAGCGAAGGTTTCTCGATTTCTTCTCCAGCACCTTGCCGCGTTCGGTGACAACCTCCCAGTCAAGCGGCGCGTTTTTCTCCATGCTGACGGCATTGCGCGAGGCGTCTTTTCCGCGCATCGGCCAGTCTGCCGCGCTGAGCGCGCAGGCAAAGAGAACCGTCACCAATAGTAAATACCTGAATAACCGAGGGTAGATCGCGGGAAAGTTCATGATCATGTGATCTAACCATGACCAGGATGAAAGAATCAATATTCGATGCTCAATTGCTCAACGTTTTGACGGATATTAGACACTATCTGAAAACGATGTGTGAGAACTCACAGAACGCTTCCTGAGTCATTTTATTGCTCAGCCCATACGACCGCCGGATTGGTTATGCCGGGTCCTTAGAGCCTAAAGGGATGATATTCAATCACCTCTTCGAAAAAAAATAATTATAGGGGCAGGCTTTTAACGGGAAAGCCCTCAGGGAAGCAACGATGTAAGATACTCGATGAGATCAACCAGCTCATCCACCGTCAAGTATGCCTGCAATCCCGCGGGCATGAGTGAAAGGGAACCGGCATTCCGAGAAACGATGTCTTTCTTGGAGAGTGTCGCTTCAACGCCACCGACTTGACGAAGGATAATTTCCACCTCCGTTTCGCTCGTGATGAATCCGGAAAGTTCCCGCTCGTCGGCAACCCTCAATTCAATGGCTTGATAAGTTGGCGAAATACCGGCACTGGGATCAAGGATGGACTCGTAAAGGCCCTGTTTGGAAAGTTTGTCTCCGATGGCTGTTGTTGGGCCGTGAACGACCTCAAGAGGGACCATGACAGAAAAAATGGCCTTGAAAAATCGAGTTGTATCACATACGATGATAAAGACCAGCCCGCAATGGGCGCAGGCTGGTCCCCATGGGAAATGTCTACATGAGGAAGGACCGATAGCATGAAACCTAGTGCGATAATTTCTTGGTTGTTCGTTGGGGTAACCGCCATGCTTCTGCCCGCAACGGGCGTGTCTGCGGCAGGTGACATTGTAAAAACGGACCTTTTCAAGATGGGTGATCACGGCTACAACCTTTATCACATTCCCGGGATTGCAGTGACCGCAAAGGGCACAGTCCTCGCCTGGTGCGAGGCACGCAAGAACGTGGGTAATGACTGGGACGACATCGATATTTTGCTTCGCCGTTCGACAGACGACGGAATGACATGGGACGAGGCGAAAAAAATTGTACACGTGGACGGTCCGAAGACAAAGAACCCTTTCTCTCTTCGCTTGAAAAGTACAGATCCCAATACGGTGACCTACAACAATCCCGTCATGATCGCCGATCGCGACGGGACCGTGCACTTGGTTTTCTGTCTGGAATACATGCGTTCCTTCTATCAGCGTAGCGAAGACGACGGAATTACCTGGAGCAAGCCGGTCGAGATAACGAAAGCCTTCGAACCGTTTCGCAAGGACTACGATTGGAAAGTGCTCGCCACGGGCCCGAACCATGGCATTCAGTTGAAGAACGGTCGCCTCCTGGTTCCCGTATGGCTTTCGACGGGGACGGGAGGTAATGCGCACCGCCCGAGTGTGACGGCGACGATTTTCAGTGATGACGCAGGACGCACTTGGCAGGCGAGTGAGATCGCCGTCCCCTGTACCGATGAGTTTGTAAATCCGAACGAGACGGTGGCGATCCAGCTGACGGATGGGCGGGTTATGCTCAACGTGCGGAACGAATCGAAAGCACGGCGACGAATTATCGTGGCAAGTCCCGATGGCGCGACTCAGTGGAGCGATCCCATTTTTCAAGAAGATCTCGTAGACCCCGTTTGTATGGCTGGTTTAACGCGATACAACTACGGCGGAAAAAACCTACTTCTGTTTTCGAATCCAGACACGCCAAGAGGTCGCCGCAATGTAACCGTACGTGTGAGCAATGACGAAGGCCAAACCTGGTCCCACAGGCGCTCGGTCGAGTCGGGCTTCAGTGCCTACAGCGACATCAACGTTACGCCGACCGGCGCGATACTGTGCTTTTACGGTCGAAGTGAAAAGGCCAATTTTGCCGGCGATCGATTGACCATAGCGCGGTTCAGCATTGACTGGTTGTTAGAGGGTGCATCGAAAGATTGAAGGCGGCAGTCTTGCGGCCATATCCGATTGTCTTGACGAGTGTTGATGTTCGTGTGATCCGAAGGGCTACACCGCGTGGCATGCTGTAACGGCGGATGCCCATGCCCGCTGAAAGTTGTAGCCCCCGAGCCACCCGGTCACGTTCATTACTTCGCCGATGAAAAAGAGCCCCGAAACTTCTCGATGTAAAGGACTAGATTGAATCCAAGCGCCCTTTCGTAAGCGATTTTTGTGGTCCTGGATTGTGCGCACTCTCAATTCCGATACATATTCCCGGACCATTAGGCTTGGCACCTATTGAGCTGGTGGGTTTCAGATTGCTCGTCAAGGTAGGTTTAACAGTTACAAACAGGAGTTCCAGTCGCTTCACATTTGTGCTCTGACTCAGCACATATCAAGGGTATTTGCAATGGGGGTTGAAAATGGTTATTATGAGTGAATAGCAACAATCAATTGGAAACAGGAATGAGAGAGACACCCGAGGAACGCTCAATTGCCCATGCAGATCTGCTGGAATTACAACGTTGGAATACGCCCACGATTTATAACGGTTGGGAACAGATTACCAAGCACAATAATGCTGCTGACGGGTTTAATTTTGAAGAGACCAGAGACTTCATGCCGCACATGGGACCCATGGTTGGATATGCCGTCACCGTCGTCTGCGAACCCAGCAATCCTGATCACCCAAAAAACAATCCGGACGGCTGGAACGAATATCGGCGTTATGTCGCGTCCGTGCCAGGGCCTAAAATTGTGGTTCTCCAGGATCTGGACAAGCCCGACGTAATCGGATCTTTTTGGGGCGAGGTAAACAGCAATGCACACCGGGCGCTGGGGTGTGTCGGAACGATCACTGACGGCGCGATTCGTGATCTCGATGAAATGAACCATGCGGGATTCAAAGCGCTCGCGAAGCGTCTCTGTGTCGGACATGCGAACGCCTGGCCGATTCAATGGGGATGCGAGGTGACCGTATTCGGTCGTACAGTTCAGCCCGGCCAATTGATTCATGCCGACAAGCATGGGTTCATAGCGGTACCCCATGAAGATCAATCGGGACTGCTTGAAGCCGCTCGATTCATGGATGCCAACGAGTGTAAAACGGTTATCGCCGCAGCCCGAGATGTAGAAGGAAAGACCAGCGAAGAGATCCTGCAAGCGCTGGAGCAAGCTGGACAGGATTTTGGCAATGCGGCTAAGGCTGAATTCGGCACTCGCGGGGAGTGGTGAATTGTTTAAGTAAGCAGACTGGTGAAAGAGCATACATGAAAGTTTTATCAAAATTTCTCTCCGCAGGTTTCTTATCAATCGCCATAGTCATGCAGTTCGTTACGCAGAGCTTTGCCGCTACCCTCGACTGGAGCGAGTTCCCGGATTTGCCCAACCCGGTCGGCGTTGCGGGCCCTGCAGTCGGTGTCCACAACGACGTTCTAATAGTCGCCGGTGGCGCCAATTTCCCCAATGAACCTCTCTGGGAGACTGACAAAGTCTGGCATGACAAAATTCATGTATTGACGAAAACCTCGGATGGATACACCTGGATGGATGGCGGGACGCTTCCGAGTTCAAGAGCCTACGCTGCGGCGGTATCGACTCCTCAAGGCGTTATCCTCATGGGCGGAAATGACAGCGAAAAAACCTTTGACGATGTAATCCTTCTATCGTGGGATCCGGTCAGTAAGAAACTAACTCAATCGTCTCTCCCAAGCCTCCCACAACCCTGTGCCTTTGGCAGCGCTTCGATGATTGGCGATGTCGTCTATCTTGCCGGAGGACTAAATGGGGCAGAGTTAAGTAGTGCCATGAAAAACTTCTGGTCGCTTGATCTTTCAGCATCAGATGAACCCGAAGCGTTCGAATGGCTTGAACTTTCCGCGTGGCCTGGACCCGAACGCGCGTTCAATATCACCGCAGCACAACATGACGGTTTTCAAGACGGAATCTACGTAATCAGTGGTCGCCGACAGAATGGAGAATCGGTCGACTTTCTGAAAGATGTCTACCGTTACAGCCCATCCACCCAAAAATGGAGCGCATGCGCCGACGCCCCCCAATCTGTCATGGCCGGAACTGGTATTGGATGGGGGCAAAGCCATATCTTCATTCTCGGCGGTGCGGACGGGAGTTTATGGGACCAAGCCTCCATGCTAAAAGACGACCACCCCGGTTTTCCGAAAGAGGCATTCGTCTATCACACCATTACCGATACCTGGTCTTCCGCAGGAAAGACTCCTTCCAACCATGTGACAACTGTGCCGATTCTATGGGACTCAAAAATAGTCATCGCCAGTGGCGAAATACGCCCTCGAGTTCGCTCACCAAAAATATGGTCCATAGCCCCGGAAGAATTCTCGCGTTCATTTGGCGCCGTCAACTACTTAGTCTTGTTCATCTATCTCGCCGCTATGGTAGGCGTTGGTTTTTACTTCGCACGCCGCAACAAAAATACGGACGACTACTTTCGCGGCGGAAAACAGATGGCCTGGTGGGCCGCAGGATGTTCCATCTTCGCCACCATGCTCAGCTCCTTGACCTACACTGGGGTTCCCTCAAAGGCCTACGCGCAAGACTGGGTATATCTAGTCGGCAATTTTATGATTCTCGGAGTTGCCCCAATCGCCGTATACATCGCACTTCCCTTCTTCAGACAAATCGACGCAACCAGTGCATACGAGTACCTGGAAAAACGCTTCAACCGCGCGGTACGCCTTTTCGGCAGTGCGAGTTTCACCCTCTTCCACATATTCCGAATGGCGGTCGTGATGTCTCTGACAGCGCTCGCCCTTGCCGTGGCAACGCCGCTCTCGCCAACACATTGCGTACTGATCATCGGTGTGCTCAGCATCCTCTACTGCACCATGGGCGGAGTCGAAGCCGTTATCTGGACCGACACCATCCAAACCTTCGTATTACTCGGCGGGGCATTTGTAGCTTTCGCATACTTGATTTCCGGCGTGGATGGCGGCTTCAGTGGATTCATCGAAACGTCAATCGAGCACGACAAATTTCACATGATCAATGTGGATTTTTCAGGCGATAGCTTCACCCGAATGGCTATATGGGTCGTCATCTTCGGAGCGTTTGGCCAAAATATCAGTTCCTATACCGCTGACCAGGCCGTCGTTCAGCGCTACATGACCACACCCGACACCAAACGCGCTGCTCAATCCATCTGGACGAACGCCGCCCTATCGATGGTAGCATCTGTACTCTTCTTCTCGCTAGGCACAGCACTGTTCGCTTTCTATAAATCACATCCCGAAAAACTCGACCCAACGATTACAACTGACCAAGTATTTCCCCTCTTTATTGCGACCGAACTACCCATTGGCCTTGCCGGACTAATGGTAGCCGGCATTTTCGCAGCCGCACAATCAACCGTCTCGACGAGCATGAACTCCACATCCACGACAATCGTCACAGATTTCATGCGCCCAATGAACCTTTGCAAAAGTGAAGCAGGCTACTTACGCGCTGCACAAGGACTCACCCTACTCCTGGGCTGCACAGGAACACTAGCCGCCCTCCTCTTCCTCAATCCAGATATCAAATCCATGCTGGATACATTCATCAAAGTCATCGGGCTGTTTATGGGCGTACTCGGAGGCCTGTTCACACTCGGCGTTCTAACTAAACGTGCGAATGGCATGGGCGCGCTGACAGGTGCGCTGGTGGGTTCGGCTGTGATGTTTCACCTCTGGAAAAACACCGTAGTAAACGGATATCTCTACACGATTATCGGCATATCAACCTGCTTCGTCGTCGGCTACCTAACGAGTCGCTTGGTTGCACAACCCGAACGCGACTTAACAAACCTCACCCTCTACACGATCAAGCGAAACCAGTAACAATTCTAGATCAACTCTATTCCTTGAAAGATAAATGGTGGGCGATAGCGGCCTCAAACCACTGACTTTTTCCCGAAAAGTGATCGCCTCGCTTGAGGCGGATGAATCATTGGATAGCTCCATACGTGAAGCCTCGATACATATCGCTGCCACACGCGGGGTCGATGCTTTCAAGCCCGACAGGAAAAGTCCGGTTCTCAGCGGTGAGGACCGATCGACCGAAGCAGACAAATCGCGGGACCACGGGCAGTGGTTGGAAACCATTGGATGAAACCAAACCGTAAGTCAGGCCGGCTTCGTCGATTTACTTCAGGTCCTTCGATTCTACCTGCGGCCGGAACGCGGAAGATGGCATCCGGTTTTCAAATGTCGTCCTCAGTTCCCTCAGGGTCGACATCTGGCGCACGTCTTCCATCCCCTTGGAAATCTGGCTGGGAGAAAAGAGATTCTCAAGTCGATCGGGATCGAAATCGCGTTTTGCCCGCCGCGCTCACCCCGGTGCTACACATTCGCGGAAAGGTCCGTCAAATCGATAAAGTACGAGTGCCTGAATTAGTTAATCTTCCTGAACCCGAGATATCTTGAAGTGACAATCCGAAGTTATACTCTTACGCATCAAGTTTTCGGATTTAAACCTCGGAATTCTTCACAAACTTGATGCCGGGCAGAACAG
>DUCD01000249.1:8796-11080 GCA_012959985.1 Verrucomicrobiales bacterium
TATTCCAGCCCATCACGTCCGACAATTTCAGCCCCTGGGATTTTCCGAAAACTTGATGCCGATCAGTATAAGTGGAATATTACAATGAGCGACGCAATCACCAAGGCCTCGAAAACAAGCTGCTGACGCTACAAGAATTTACCGAGGAAGGGGCAATAGAATATCAGAGTGATTTCGGCGGAATGTTGAACTATTATTGCAGAAAAGCGGCCTGAATTAATTACAGCCTATTAAATTGGCCCCACAAGATCATTTTCCACTCGATCCGGAAAAATTTATATTTCCATAAACGGTAGGTTTTCCGCATGATGAGAAGATGGGTTGCACGATCAGGACGGTATTGTAACCTTCCTTTCAGTGATCAACCGGTGTGTATCTTTCTTAGTGCACTGAATTGTGGAAAATTCGGTTCGTGAATGGGCAGGAAGTCTTAGACGAATAGATCCTTGAAATGACGTGTCGTTCTCTAAGAACCTTGGATCCAGGAGCGAAGATACGGAATGAGTGGAACGATTTGAAATCCTCTTAGATGAAAAAAGTAATTTACTGCGCCTTATCGGTCATGAATGCACTGCTCTACAGCGGCTGCATCGACCGACAGAATATTGAGTCGTCCGATCATTCGGATTCGTCAACTCGAATCGTGATCGACGGTCTTTTTGAAGACTGGGAATCGGTGGCCACAGGAGTGGAGGATCAGGGCGACGCTCCCGGAGCCGAGTTCGATCTGGGCCGTGTCCGTACCCAACACGATCACGATTACGTTCATGTGATGATTTCGATCGATCGCGATCTCAACGTGCAAGGCCTCGACGGCTCCCTGAGCATGCTGGTCGATGTCGATGGCAGGCCGACTACCGGTGTGGTGCAGGACCGCATGACAGGCGTCGATCTTATCGTTCAGTTCACGCCGCCGAACGAGCGTGATCCGACCCAGCGCGGCATGGGAATCGGTGTTATCTCGCCGACTGATATACCGAATCCAGAGACCGAATCACGGTCGATCGGCCATGGGGATATCGGCTTCAAAATGGCACCAACTTATGCCTCACAACATATTGAGTTCTCGATGAGCCGTCACTCGTCGCTTCCGGGTGTTCCAGCGCTTTTTCAGGGCCGCTCGTTTGCATTGAAATTTATCCTGACGTCGAAAGGCGGAATCATCACGGACGAAACCGAGGTGATGAACCATGTATTGACAGCCACCCAATTCGGTAAACTCGATCGCCCCCGACTCGGCAATGTAACGGCCAAGGAGGACGACACCCTGAGATTGATGACATGGAACGTCGAATTCGGAACCATCCTCAAGAAGACTGCCGTCTATGAGCGAATTCTCAATTTGATAGACCCCGACGTCCTGCTTCTCCAAGAGTTGACTCCCGCAGAATCGTCCACCGCTCTTCTGTCGTTTCTCAATAATCGAGTCAGCAAAGGCAACGAGGAATGGCATTTAATCTTGAGTCAGAGCGGTGGTTCGATTGGCTGCGGAATCGCAACGCGACTCCCCATCGAACCGGTCAGTGACATTGCGCTCATCGCCCGCCCTGACCGTCCTGATTGGTTTGTTCGTGCGCTCGGCGGCAAAGTTACTTTGAGCAACGGCAGACGCCTTCTCGTTGCATCATTGCACCTGAAATGCTGCGGTCGGATCGGAAGCGAGGAAGATCAAACGAGACTTTTGGAAGTTAAATTGATCAACCGCGCTATAAAAAAGGCGATATTATCGGGTCAGTTTGATGGAATTGTAATCGGCGGCGATTTGAATCTTGTGGGAGGATACGAGCCTATCGAATCGCTCGGTGCCGGTCTCGACTTCGACCAATCCGATCTAACCATACTCCATCCCTATCGACTCGACAATCGCAGCAACGCAACCTGGGGAAATCCGCGTGGTCGCTTCGCTCCCGGTCGATTGGACTATCTGCTGATGTCCGGAAGTTCACTCATTGAAAAAGAATCCTTTGTGTTCAATTCGACCGAAGTGTCCCCAGAGAGCCTCGCCGGGTATCCATTGAAGCTCGATGATTCTGCCGAGGCAAGCGACCATTACCCCATCGTTCTGGACCTGACCTGGAATGAGTCGATTAGAGATACCGCCATTTAGTGCAACCGGTTCGGTCGAAACTCATTGGAACCCTGAAAACGACAAGGACACTCCACAGCGAAATGCCTTCAAGTGACAACGACTGGTTTGCCAGAAATTACAAAGCGATACGTTCTCGGACCGGTTTTCATTCTGGGCTCAGCCAGGGTACAGCTGCGTGTGGAAAAAATCGGGAAT
>DUCD01000249.1:11090-18699 GCA_012959985.1 Verrucomicrobiales bacterium
TCATTCTGGGCTCAGCCAGGGTATAATTCATTCCCGCCCCCACTCGATGCAACAGCTGCGTGTGGAAAAAATCGGGAATGAACTACAACTATATTTCTATGGAGAAGGCAGCAACCTTGTCATCTCGCGGATGGATGTCCAAAATCCGCTGAATCTCGTCTCTCCCTACACCCAAGCAATGATGCTTGCCCTCCTTTGACGCAACGATCCTAAACGCATTTATGTTCTGGGCTTCGGAGCGGGGCGAGTCCCGATGATTTTTCACCACTATTTCCCCAATGTTCAAATCGAATGCACCGAACTAGACGAAGATGTCGTCGAGGTAGCGAAATCCCTGTTTGGAATCGTCCTTGATCATCGCCTTAAGGTTACGGTTACGGATGGTCGAAAATATCTCGAAAAGATCCGATCCTGCGCTCAATATGACATCTTATTTGTCGATGCATTTCGAGCCACAGTGAATAGTCCTTTTTCATTGGCGACCAAAGAGTTCTGCGTGCATTGCAAACGACATCTAGCAGAGGGTGGAGTCTTTTCAGTCAATGTGCTCTCCGGTGACAAGCTCTATAAAGAGAAAATCGCGACGGCATCGACGTGCTTCAAAAATGCTTACGTAGTTCAGGCGGGTCTGGGAGCCTCCATTTTTTTTGGCACCGATGGCGACTCCTTACCGATCCAGGACCTGGTCCATTGCTCACAGCGCATTCATGAGTCTCATGGTTTCGTTTTTCCTCTTGCTAAACACGCTCGCGACTTACAACCCATTGTTAACAATGGCAAGATCGTGAATCCACTCTATCAGGGTCGTATCTTGAGTGACAACGATCCACCGAATGCATTGCCATTGCCATCCTCAGCCTATGCGCGAACAGGTAGAAATGACCCCTGTCCATGCGGATCCGGAAAGAAATTCAAGAAGTGCCATGGCCTTCCTTCCAGTACACTGGAAAAACTTCGTCCCGATTGGCAATAAAGACGATCAGAAAACACCGGAAGCTCATTCAAGAGCACAGACAGGGTAGCCCTTCAGTTGCTCGACGAGGACCTACCCAACGGCAAACAAAAATCCCTTAGGAATGGACAGGACGAGTCAGGGTGACTCATGCAATTGTAGTGCGGACAAGGTCAATTCTCAAACATGCCATCGGTGAGAATCCATGCGCACGCATCGGTTGCCTGGGCGCTCCAGGGCCAACGTTTTAACGCGTCTTCGTAGACTGCCAGGGCCTCGGGTCGACGATTCTGATACTTGAGCCATGTTCCCAATCGCGAATGCCCCTCCAATGTATCCGGAGGATCCTGGATCAGCTTCCGCAGTACGGATTCTCCGCGGACCGGATCCGGCCCCTGAAGAAGTTGCGAGGCATGGAGAGCTTTGAGCACCCAATCCTCCGGATAACGACTCATCAAGCCCTCTAGACGCTGGATGCCTTCTTCCAGGGTTTTCGAAGGATTCTTTTCCATTTCCTGATATTCGGGATCGGATTCCGCGACCGTCCGATGGGATAAGGTCGAAGGTGTGTCGTCAAACCATTGACGCCGTTGTTTATCAATTTCCGCTTGCCATTCCGAGGTATTGTCGACTCCTTCAATTTGGGATTGATGCTTGGCCATGGTTGCGGCGGCCCTGGAGTAATCGCGCATGTTCAGGGCCTGTTCGTAGTGGATGCTGTCGTTACCGTGACGTGGCGCGACACGATAGACCATCAGACATCGAGCTGCGAGATTTCGGATTTCCATGGCCTGACAGTCCAGCAAGTTTCTGAGGTATTCGATCGCTTCATCATGGGGGACGATTTTCTTTTCCGAAATCTGATTGAAAATCGTCATCATATTGTATTCCTGGGTGTCATTCATTTCCCATCCGTATGGAGGAAAAACGATCCAGTACGATAAGTTGCGTAGTCCTTCGTGATCTTTCTGAAGTCCGCAATCGTCATGAAGATCGTCCACCCACAATTGGCGGGCTGGTTCGAAATCTTCTTCAAGGCATCCCACTTTGGAGCCCGCCGGCCAATTGCCAGTCGCGCGGGGGCAACTCATCATCCATGATCCAAAAAGATACAACGATTCCGGAGATGGCATGGTCAGTGATTCCATGGCATACACTTGATTGCGTGTGTAAGGCAACATTTGGGGTGGACGCAGCAGGAACGTGCGCATGTCATTCAGGAAGTCTTGAGTGCATGTTTCGCGTCCGCCTTCTCGAACTCGTTCCGCGGTTAACTCAACGCGATTTCCCGGGGCACCGACTTCAAAGTGGATTTGTCCGTGTATTTCAAATCCTCTACGACGCCAAATTGAGATGGCGATGGTTGCGAGATAGGCGGTGGCTTGGGCGATAAACTCCTCACCTCTTGCGTTTAAAGAAGCCCCTTTAAGGATATCCAACCGCAGTCGTTGAATACCCAAGGTGACCGCGCGATGGGCGAAAAAGTTCTGAGTGGTCCGTGCGTTCTTTCCCAAACGGTTGGTGAATGCACGGACGAAGGGGGCTGCCAGTTCGTCTAGACGATCTAATGCGTCGGGTTGTGGCGTCGAGGGTTCAAGGGCATTAAACACGCGATTGATGGTGACCATATCATCCGCGATTTGCCGGCCCGGATCGTGTGATTGAGCGGAGGGAACCAGTTTTGGGAAAAGCTGCTGGATGGTTGTCCATTCCGCCATGCCGATTCGCCATGCGGGTGTCGTGATTGTGATTGCTCCGGAGCGGACACGTTCTTCGATTTCCTGGTCCGTAAGCGGGCCTTCGGCCTGATCACCTAGTTTGACGTAGGTTGACATAGATCTGTTCCGATTGAAATGGATTAAAATGTTAATTACTTTTGACAATCCATGCCAGCCATAAAACTTTTAGCTTTGGATGAACGCGTTGATTCAAATTAAATGACACCGGGGCTGTAAAACAGACGAGAAATTATAGGAACAGGCTTGAATGGCACTAAGTAAGACGGGGTTTCGATGAAATTTCTGGGCAATTGGGTCTGGGATTGACATGACCGGAACGATGTCAAATCCGGCCTCACCGCGGCCAGATTCAAGTTTGAAAAGGCCCTGGACATGATTTTGTTCCTGAAGCCGGGGGCGTCGACCCCGGACAATGGGAAACCAATCAGGACGGAACAAAATGACTTTACTTAGTGCCATTCGGGACAGGCTTTTAACGGGAAAGCCCCGGCGCGCTGGGACAGCGAGCCCTACCCTACCAAAATGCCATGGATCGGTTCGGCGAATCGCTCGACGAGGCGAACCGGACGCCCGTTGATCTCCACTTCCATCTGTTCGGCATTCAATCCCAACTGATGTAGGATGGTCGCCTGTAGATCAGCGATGTAAGTCCGGTCCTTCACCGCCCGATAGCCCACTTCGTCCGTGCCCCCGTAAACCATTCCTCCCCGAACCCCGCCGCCGGCAAGCCAGGATGTGAATCCCTTCGGATTATGGTCGCGACCTATGGTGTTCTGCGACCAGGGGGTTCGTCCGAATTCACTGGTCCATACCACCAGCGTCGTATCCAGAAGGCCCCGCTGCTTGAGATCCCGAAGCAGTCCCGCGATCGGCTGATCGGTCTGGCGACATAAGGGGGCATGGCTTTTCATATCGCCATGCGAATCCCAACCGCCATTGCCACCGCCGGCGTGGCAGACCTGAATAAACCGCACACCGCGTTCGGCTAACCGCCGCGCCAACAATAATTGACGTCCAAACGAATCGGTTTGTTTTTCGTCGATGCCGTACATCGTCTTGATGTGATTGGGTTCCCGAGAGAAATCGACGGTTTCCGGCGCCGAAAGTTGCATCCGGCCCGCCAGTTCATAAGCATGCCGACGAGCCGCGATCGCGCGTTCCGTTTCGTAATGTTGTCTAAACCCCCGGTTCAATTCAGACAAGGTCTCGAGACGATGGGCCTGATCCTTCGGAAGGAGTTTTTCCGTGGGTTGCAGATTGGGAATGGGTGTGGCTCCGGATTGAAAGGGAGTCGCGGAATGCTCGGCACCTAGATATCCGCCAGTCAATTGAACCGGTGAAGTCGGCTTACCGAGATTGACAAAGGTCGGAAGATTGCGGTTTGCCGTTCCCAGCGCATAATTCACCCAGCCGCCCAGACAGGGATGTTCCAACTGCCGCCCCCGGTAACCGGTGGCCATTTCGATCACCGCCGGAAAATGGTTGGACTCCCGACAATACATGGACCGCACCACCGCAATGTCGTCGATCACGCTCCCGACCTGTGGAAACCAATCGGAAACCGGAATACCGGATTGCCCATAGCGGGTAAACTTTCGATGACAGGGTATCACTGGACGCCTCATCGACGCCAGGTTGTCTCCGAACCCGATCGCATCGATGAATTTCCCGGCCCATCGTTGATCTTTGGGATCGAAAGTGTCAATATGACTGACGCCACCGCACATGAAGAGAAAAATTACGGAGCGAACTCTGGGTTCCGATTGACGGATTCCGCGGGTGAAACCGGGTGGCTGATCCTGTGCCCACAACGCGCTCAAAGAGGTGCCGAGAAAACCACCGACTGTTTCAAAGACGAAGCGTCGTCGGGAAACCGGCCGGCGAACATGACTGTGGAGGTCGGCGCTCATTTGATTATCGAATGTAGATGAATTCATCCAGATTGATCAGCATCCAGGCAAGTCTCTTGAAGGGTTCCGGACCCCGGTTCAAATAATCCAAAGCCGTGCGGAGTTCGGATTCGTCGGGCACTCTTCCGAGCGCAATGCGAAATCCGGCGATCACACCCCGTTCCGGATCGTCGCCAGCCAGTTTTTCCAACCGGGATCCGAAGGCATCGGCTGCCTGATCGGTCAATGGATTGTTCATCAACCATAAAGCCTGGGGCGCGGTCACAGTTTCTTCCCGACGGGCGCAGGACTCACGTCCGTCCTGGGCATTGAAGGCATCCAGGAATTCGGGCAGTTGGTTTCCGTTCGATTGAAATCCACGTTTCATATAAATCGCCCGTCGATTCGCGGCAATCGGGTTTTCACTCACTACATACGAAGGCCCCCCTTGACTCCGGTCCAAACGCCCGGCCACCGTTAGGATGGCATCTCGGATGAGTTCAGCTTCCAGCCGCCTCAACGGAAATTTCCAGTACGTTTCATTGTTCGGATCAATCGAATCGTTCTTCCGAAAAAGATCCGATTTGGAAGCTGAAGCGCGACGATAAACCCCGGACATCACGATGCGTTTATGGAGCCATTTCATATCGAAATCATGCTGAATGAACTCTGAGGCAAGACGATCCAACAAGGCGCGGAGTTTCGGCGGAGCGGGAAGACTTCCAAAATCACTGGCCGCTGCATGGAGTCCTTTCCCGAAATGCCACTGCCAGATCCGATTGACCGCGACTCGCGCAAAAAGCGCGTTATCGCTGGAGGTCAGCCAATCGACAAACGTTTCCCTGCGGCCCTCTCGGAAATCGATTTGCGCGGGCTCAAAGGGAAAGCCGGGCCGGACTTCATGATCGGTATCCGGTCGACTCGGATCCCCGGTGTTCAAAACATAACTGACCTGTTGCAATCGTTTGGGATCTTCATGAACCGTCAGAAATACCGGTAGGGACTTCGGTCCGCGGATTTTACCGAGGCGCTTCCGCAAGTCGTCGTACCGATCCAGCTCTTCCTTCGGCATGATCTCCCGAATTTTCGGCACATCGATTCGGAGCACGGGAAAATAGTCGTCGGCAATCTTCTGTTCATCCGCCGACCGGAGGGACTCGGGTTTGCGGATGACGACCTGAATTTCACCCGGCAACATGGAAACCCGTTCATCGTAGAGACGACGGTGATAGGGCTTGATCAGATCATCGATGATCGCTTCCAACTCCGACTTTTTATTTTCATACGCCCGCAAGTCATCACTGTATTGAACGATCCGACCGACCTCCGCCAAGGGAATTTCCCGAAGTGCCAGAGGATCGAACAAGGCCTTCATCCGGTAATAATCTTCCTGAGAGATCGGATCATAAAAATGGTCGTGGCACTTAGCGCACTGAACGGTCATGCCCAGGAAAGCGGAGGAAATGGTTTCCACAGCGGAAAGCCCCAAGGCGTGATCGCCGTTGGATTGCGAGGTGGCCCCTCGGGAAAGAAACCCGAGTGCAAATTGATTATCGGGACGAGGTCGGGTTTTTCTTCGGTTGCCGGTCGCCGAAATCGTGGTCCGTTTTCTGCTTTCAAACCCGGAAATCTGAGTTCGGACAAAGGCGTCGTAGGCAAGATTCCGGTTGAGGGCGCGGATCACCCAATCCCGCCAGAGATAGATACTGGAAGCGGCCGGCATTCGCTCATCGATGTCGGTGTAGCGCAGCACATCCAACCAATGCCGGGCGTAGCGGACTCCATGCTGTGGACTCTCCAACAACCGGTCCACCAGGGTTTCGTACGCCGAATCGGAAGAGTCATTGAAAAACTCCTCCTGCTCTTCGAGCGATGGGGGCAAACCGATGAGATCGAAGCTCAATCTCCTGAGCAGCGTCGCGCGATCCGCTTCCGGGAAGGGCTGAAGATACAGGGTTTTCAATTCATGCCCCAGAATCTCATCCACCGGGTTTTCATCGGAATCGGCGCTTTGCTTTTGTTGCGATCTTTCCGGTAGCGGCTGCAACGCCCAGAGCTCATCCCGGGTTGCCGCCCGATGGATCCCTTTTCCATGAAGGAGAACCCACTGCCCTGGAAAAATCCAGACCACCAGGATCGCCAATCCAATCCGAACTGTACCCGATTGAAACACGTCCATATCCTATAGGAATTCCGATCCGGTTTCCACGCATAATTGCGCTAATTACATACCACGCTGAATTCGGGTAAACGTTCACAGGAGGATGCCGTCATCAACTGTGAAAGCTTAAAGCGTAACTTGTTCGAGGTGTGAGATTTGTGCTGGAATATTTGGATTACAGTTCTATCTTCTTGGTAGTTGTGAAGAATCTCCAATGTCCAAACTCAGAATGTTCCAGCCAAAGTGAAGGTGGTCCGCAAAAGATTGCTCCTCACGGGTTCTGCAAATCAAAAGCCGGGAAACGTCGAAGATATCGATGCTGCGTTTGTAAAAAGACCTTCTGTTCGACCAAGGGAACACCGTATTACCGGTTACAACATAGTCGATCAAAGTTCGACGAAGTTGCCATGCTCAGCGTGGAAGGAGTCAACAAGTCAGCCATTTCACGAGTGAAGAAAATCGCTTGGAATACGGTGCATCGATGGATTGAACGAGCAGGGGAGTCATGTCGAAATTACAGCAACAAAACTCTAAAGGGTTTTGAAATCAAGGAATTGCAGGCTGATGAGTTGTGCACATTTGTAGGGAATAAAAAGAAAGCGATCTGGATCTTCACGGCTATGGAAGTGTGGTCACGGCTATGGCCTGCGACGGTAGTGGGCAGGCGCAGTTACTGGAACACGTTCGAACTACTGGGGCAAGTTCAGAAAAAATCAAAAGGAAACAAACGCCCACTAATCGTGATGGACGGATTTGAATTCTACGAAAAAGCCATCAACAAAATCTTCAATGCGGGATGCCTTTACGCTCAGGTAATCAAGACGCGGAGAAACAATCGAATCATAAAAGTGGAACGAAGAGAAATCAT
>DUCD01000249.1:18819-19694 GCA_012959985.1 Verrucomicrobiales bacterium
GCCACGCCCGACTCCAGGAACAATTGGAGAACCAGCTGGAGATTGTACGATGTTATTACAATTTCCTGCGTCCCCACAAATCATTGAAGTTTGGCAAAGAAACGAGAACGCCGGCGATGCAAGCCGGGCTGGCAAAAAGAAGACTTTCCTTCAGAGAAATCTTCACCATCCGTTTTCTTTTCATAATTGTGGAAAGAATCAGACAGCTGATTGCAACTGTCATGGTCTACGAGTCAAAGGCAGCATAGAAATTAACAGTTGATGACGGAAGCACCCAGCAAGTTTGGTTGTATTTGTCTTACCGAGAAGAACGAGCCGACAGGAAAATGGGCTTGTTAGATCCTCCTCCAACTTACCCCGTGAGCAAATAAAGACTTGGACATGTAGTATTACGAGAAACCGGTAATCAGAATCGGCTCTGATGCTGCAAGACCAATGACTACAGGAATTGTTTCAGGACTAACCAGTAGAATCAGAATATGTCTGTGTAGTAGCAGCAGAACAAGATGGTCGGTCGGAGGGGAGTCCAGTCCGGCCAGATTTAGATAACCAGTAACTGATGCCCCATGCATTGGGTGAATGGAATTTCAGGCTAAGATGCCGATGGGGCAGAAGGTTGAGAATCCTCAAATTAGGTAAATCATACCCGGTAATAGAGCCCAATTTGTAGGAATCGGTGGGATTGCCAGTATGAGAAACCTTAAAAGGGTGATTTCTAGAAGAGAAAAGTGCCACTTAAGTGCTGGCGTTGCCTAGAAAGGTCCAATATTGCCCTGTAATGCACAAAACAGCGTAGCCGGTGGGTTTTCTGTAAAACTCCTAATATGAAGTGCTTAGAAGGGCCACGATGGTAGCGGGGGCAGGATTTGAACCTG
>DUCD01000249.1:19833-22333 GCA_012959985.1 Verrucomicrobiales bacterium
GGAAAGAGTCGCCCATTTGTCGCCCTGTTGCATGAGATGATTAGATCGGAACAGCTGACCCCGATGTGCTGCCACCGTTAGGATGTTCCAGTAATGGAAGAAATCTAAAGAATGAGACCGAGATTCAATGACGGACATCTTCAGCTGAATTTACGGCACAAATTGGTGAACCATCGAAGATGGAGATTTCGGAAAACTTTGTGAATTTATAGCATTGAAGGCTACTTGACCGGGGTCACTGAAGATTGATCAATTTCTACAAGTGTATGCTTCAACAATGAGTCTTCAATCATCGGCAGATTCCGTTCGAGTAGGATGCATAAATTGCGTGTGGAGATATTGCCCGTTCGGACCAAAAGGAGTTTCCAGGGGCGTCCCTGAAGCAAATGCGAATAAAAGAAGTCGCTGTCCTTCGAAATGACGACTCGTTGTTCCTCAAGGGAAAGTCGATTGATAATCCTGTCCTTGGTCGAATTACCTGCGGAAAGTTCCCGAGTATGCACGACGTCGTGACCGTGCTCTGCTAATAATGTGCAAAGTCTTCGTGGCAGATGGGCATCCACGAGGAATTTCATTTGAGCGCGAGGTGGACACTCCTTGCTGCCAGTATCCTGCGCGAATATTCATGACAGGCAAGAATGTCATCCCGATCCAGATCGGGAAACTCGGTGAGTAAATCCTCCACCGAGTCCCCCCCGGCAAGGTACTCCAGTATGGTTTCAACCGGATAGCGTAACCCGCGCACACAAGGCTTACCGTGGCAAACCTCCGGATCGACTACAATCCGTGAAAGCAAATTCTCATTTATCATACCGATACTCTACACCTTCGATCGGCGAATGCCAAGTTGAGTATCGAGAGGGTCGGGTGTGCTCGATTTGCTCGCGGCCGATGTTTCCAAGGGGGAATCCTCGAAGATTACCCCTATCTGGAAGCCGTCGACATAGCCGCTTGTCTCGCATACGCCGCTAGCGAAGCGGACCATCCAGTACTGCTTGCTCGGTAAACTATGCGCTTCATCATTGATGCCCAGTTGCCGCCATCGCTGGCCAGACTGCTGAGCACGTCGCCGACATCGGTATGCGAGATGCCGAAGACTCGTCGATTTGGGCCTATTCCCTGGAACATGGAGCAGTGATTCTCACCAAAGACGAGGACTTCCCTCACCGTCAAAGTCAAAGCCCGAAATCCAGCCCGGTAATCGTTTGGCTGCGCATCGGCAACACCAGCCGCAGGGTGCTGCTGAAATGGTTCGAACCACTGTTGCCCCGGATCGAAACTCTCGTTGGGCAAGGAAATCGTTTTATCGAAGTGCGCTGAAAATCATTGATCGTCATCGCCGGAGGGTATCGCGGATTTAGGGAATCCTCACTTGGGACGGACTTCCGGAATGAGGTCTTTGGTCAAGAGGGCGTCTTTCAACAAGAATCCGGAGTTACGATTCGGGGCTAAAGACGTTATTTGGTGTCATGGTCGAGGAAAAGATCAGCCAGAAACCTGACGTAGATTTGTCTTTCCCTTTCAGGCAAAGCAAGGCATTTCCCTTCGATGGATTGAAAACATTTCCTCAGCAATGATCGTTGTTGGGGAGTGAATTCTTCACCTCGTGATAGATTTGTGAGCTGCTCTTTCTGTTTTGATTTTCCCTTCCCGAGCAGAGTGTCAACGGGGACATCAAAAAAACGAGATAACTCCCACAGAGTTTTGCTTCCGGGAATCGTTCCTTTCAGCCAGTTGGAAACTGCCGATTGACTCACTCCAAATTTTTCAGCCAACTGAACCTGCGACAAACCAAGGTGTTGCATGCGTTGTCTTAAAATTTCAGAAAATACCACTTTAGACTTATTATTATCTTTCAAAATATATGTAAACTGAACAGCCACTTCATCAGGATCCTCGTTGGATCCCCAAGTTTCATTCCCAGAGGATTTGGATCAGGGCAGGGGATCTTCCCGAAATCTTTTGCAGTTGGGATTTGGCGTATCGCTGTCGAAAAAGTGGTTGGATAAAACCGATCATACAAGGTAATCGACGGACCATTTTTCGGATGACAGACGTGCTGCTCTGCATGAAACGGATTGAGGATGGAGAATTACCGGATCCACGGTGATCTGAAGTTGGTTGATTCACTCCATTCCACATGAGAATGATTGTTCCAAGGAAAGAAATACGATCAAAGAAGGCCTACTGGGTTGTATCCCTTGGAAAAAGGTATACCGGAAGCAATCGTCAACGCCGTTATTGTCAAAGTCGAAAAGAGGCCAGGGAATTCATTGAGAATTCTGAACAAGCCAGAATCAAGTTTGGTCAAGAAGCCTTCGTTTTGTCGCCAGAACTTCGTATGGAGGCTATTGTCTGCTGGAAAAAATTGAAACCTCTAAAGCTCGCCCTTTCAGTAGCGGTTGATTTCTATATTGAGAATGCTCCTGAACCCGGAACATACCATTGCATTCAAGATCTTACTTCTGAATTCCTGAAATCCAGGCAGCAGATGAACTGC
>DUCD01000250.1 GCA_012959985.1 Verrucomicrobiales bacterium
GCCGGTTGGAGGGTATACTCCAAGGAAGCCGATCTCACAATCCCCGGCGCGTCGAAGACCTGGATCTTTATCGATGAACATCCCGACAGCATCAATGACGGTGGATTCGGTGTCCAGATGCCGTCCACACCTCGTTCGACACGCTGGATCGACGTCCCTGCCCCTTACCACAACAATGCGGGCAGTCTCTCTTTTGCAGATGGTCACGGTGAGATTCGCAAATGGAGAGATCCAAGATCCATTGCAAAGATCAGCTACACCGGTAGTCTAAATCTTAATTTCTCTTCTCCCAACAATTCCGATGTCCTTTGGTTGGCCGAGAGAACGTCCGCCGTTCCTCGGTTAAAGTTCGAGGCAAAATCAAGCCACGGATACGCAGCGTGTCAATGAGTCAGGCCATCGGCACCGATCGAAACGGGCGTCCAACCCGGGGGGGAAGGTTACCTGCTTCCGCTGGGTGGAGAGTTTACTCCAAGGAAGCCGATCTCACTGTCCCCGGCGCGGCAAAAACTTGGATCTTTATCGATGAACACCCCGACAGCATTAATGACGGCGGATTCGGTGTCGAGATGCCGGCCACACCTCGCGTAACCCGCTGGATCGACGTCCCCGCTCCTTATCACAACAACGCGGGCAGCCTCTCTTTTGCTGACGGTCATGGTGAGATTCGCAAATGGAAAGATCCAAGATCCATTGCCCCCATCAGTTACACAGGTTCCCTACGGCTGAATTTTGCGTCTCCCAATAATTCCGATATCCTGTGGTTGGCCGAGAGAACATCTGCGAGAATTCGATAACTTGAAACTTACTGAAATTTTCTAAAAGGAGCCTAATCGGCTCCTTTTTTATCTGAATGAACATCCCTCTTCGTCCACCGAATGGGGAACAGATTTACGACCGGAAGAATCATCCATATAGTCTCAAGACTCGTTTTTCAGGGAATCGGCAGCCATACCTCAATCGGGCATCCAAACGCCCAGTTGGCAAAACCGCCTGATATCTTTAATATTAATTGAGTTGAACCACCTTGAATTTAGTATTAATTGAGTTGAACCACCTTGAATTTAGTATTAAAATTGGAATATTGCCTTATGAAAACCAATCGGAAACAACCTTCTAATCCTTTCGGATTCACCCTAATTGAGTTATTGGTGGTCATTGCCATCATCGCGATCCTGGCGGGCATGCTTCTACCGGCTCTGGGCAAAGCAAAAACCAAGGCTCAGAACATCTCCTGCCTGAACAATCTAAAACAACTTCAACTCGCTTTCCAGCTATACGCGGATGACAACAATGGAACATTCGTGGTCAATGAAGACAATGCCTACGGAGGGTGGATCGAAGGATGGATGAACTTCAGCGCCGACAAGGATAATTGGGACATTGATTATCTACTGAATCCTAAGCGTGCACGACTGGCACCTTATACCAAAGCAGCCGGGATCTACAAATGCCCGGCTGATCGTTCCTCGGTCAAGGTTCGAGGCAAAATCAAGCCACGGGTACGGAGCGTATCCATGAGTCAGGCTATCGGCACCGACCGAAACGGACGTCCCACTCGGGGTGGATGGTTACCCGCTTCTGCCGGTTGGAGGGTTTACTCCAAGGAAGCCGATCTCACGGTCCCCGGCGCGTCGAAGACCTGGATCTTTATCGATGAACATCCCGACAGCATCAATGACGGTGGATTCGGTGTCGCGATGCCAACCACACCTCGCTCGACACGCTGGGTCGACGTCCCCGCACCTTACCACAACAATGCAGGCAGTCTCTCTTTTGCTGATGGTCACGGTGAGATACGAAAATGGAGAGATCCGAGATCCATTGCCCCGATCAGCTACACCGGTACCCTGCGGCTGAATACCTCTTCTCCTAATAATTCCGACGTCCTTTGGTTGGCCGAGAGAACGTCCGCTAGAATCCAATAACCTGGGATTTCATTGTAATTTCTGAAAGGAGCCTGATCGGCTCCTTTTTTTGTACTTATTCAAACAAGAGACCCGCCCTGTCAGATGCGTTGACGGTGCGATTAAGATTACGGGAAGTGAAATGAAGCTCGTCAAACCTGCTGTGAGAAGTAGAATTACTGACCCACTGCTCTGAAAGGATCAACTCATGAAAAGGCCGAACATTCTCCTTTTGATCTCACATGATTTAGGCTGTCATATTGGTCCCTATGGGAACGCGGCAGATCAGTCACCGAATCTGAACCGCCTGGCCTCGGAATCAATGCTGTTTGATTCGCACTTTGTCACCTCTCCGGGATGCAGCCAAAGCCGATCTTCTCTGGTAACCGGAAGATACCCCCATTCCAACGGCCAGTTCGGTCTGGCCAACTGGGGTTGGAAAATGCATGAAGACGAACGACTTCTGCCCGCTGTTCTGAAAGAGGCCGGGTATCATTCGGGGCTGATCGGTGTCTGGCATCTTCATCCCTGGACTCTGGGTGCTTTCACCTCGGTTTCCAATGATGTTTCCACCACAGACCGTTCACCGGAAGGTTTTGCGGATGTGGCATCCTTTCGAGCTGAAAAATGGATAGAACAAGAAGCGGATTCCAATACTCCCTTCTATCTACACGTCGGATTTTGGGAAGTTCACAGACCCTTCTGTGGCAGTGAAGCCCAGGAGAAAAAGGCGGATCAGTTGGAAAAACAGCGATTGCCGATTCCCGATTACCTGCCCCGCAATACGCCGACCCAGAGAGAGTTTGCAGAGCTTCACCAATCTGTAGGTCTGGTGGATGACGGCGTGGGCAGAATCATGAAGGCCCTGGAGCGAAAAGGCATCATGGACAATACCATCGTCCTGTTCACGGCGGACCATGGACTGCCATTTCCACGCGCTAAAGGAACCTTATATGATCCAGGAGTCCAGGTCGCATTGATGGCACGTTGGCCTCAGAAAATAAAACCGGGGAGTCATTTTCGGAGACTGACCTCCAATGTTGACGTGATGCCAACATTGCTGGAAGCGGCTGGTGTTGAGATTCCCGAGGCCGTTCAAGGCACAAGTTTCCTGAGTGAAATGACAAACCCTGACAGCCAGACGGATAAAGATATCGATCCCTGTATCTTTGCTGAAAAAACTTATCATGAACACTATGACCCAATCCGGTGCATCCGAACCGCAACCCACAAATACATTCGGAATTTTGCCGAACGTCCCCGCCTAGTCCTGCCTTCCGACATCTACAATTCACCCACTCGAATCTCAATCACGGATGACGAATCGATCTGGTCCAATCGCCCTGAAGAAGAATTGTATTATATGGATGACGATTCCCTGGAACAAAACAACCGGATCACAGATTTGGATTCTGAAGCTATTGGGAACCAACTGCGCGACCGTTTGAAGAAGTGGATGAAGGAAACAGGAGATCCTTTGCTGGACGGACCGATTGCCAGACACAAAGAAAATGGCCATGACGATTGAACCCGCTACGAAAGAACGCGTGGGACCGAGATTAATGTTGGTTCTCGGCTGTCTGTTTTTCGGAATTTCGATAACTGAAGCCTGTAGCGTTTATGTGTTACCTCTGACGATTAAACTCTTCACAAACAATCCCCAATACATATTCCTCATATTAGCAATCAATCCTGCCTTCGGTTTTATTGCCCAACCCCTGGTGGGAATTTGGAGTGACCGGATCTGGACCCGCTGGGGACGAAGAGGTTTCTTTCTCATTATCTGTGCTCCTGTGGTTGCCCTGACATTGATATGCATCCCTTTCATCTCCTCATTCGCGATCCTCATTATCGCTGTAGTGGTGCTGCAGTTTTTCCAGGACATGTTGAACGGTTCGGACCAACCCCTGATTGCAGACCTTGTTCCACCGGAACAAAGAACCTTCATGCTTGGCTGGGTCAAGACCATGGAAAACGTCGGATTCCTTTTGGTTCTTTATGTGGGCATGACCTGGGTCACTGGATATAAAGATTCTCACGGTGAAGAGCAATTCGGTCTTCCGCTGTATTTCACGGCCGCGGCATGCCAAATAGTATTTGTCATGTTCGCCGCCTTTTTCCTGAAAGAAAAACCGGTGGAATGGAAAGACAGGCCCAAACTTACCCCGATGAGCTATGTCCGGGATTTCGTTCAACAACCCATGCTGCTTCGAATCGCTATGGCCTATTTCCTTAGAGCATTTACGCGTACTGCCGTCGTGGGGTCCATCGCCCTCTACGCGATTCAGACTCTTGGATTCACTGAAAAAGAGTTAGGTAGATCCTGGGGACTCATGCCCGTCATTGCGCTGGCCTCTGGAATCCCTCTCGGACTACTGGTCGAACGATTTGCCAAGCATCGGGTTCTTCAATCCGCTTTTTCTGCAGTTATCGTCGGCTGTATCGTCGGCTACTTTTCCGGGACAACAACGGGGCTTTCCGTGGCCGCATTCTGTTTCGGTTTTGGGGACATGATGCTGGAGGTTACTCACAAGGCATTCATGTCCGAACATTACCCGAAAGAACAGATCGGACAACTCACCGGAGCGGTCAATATTTTTTACGCCACGGGAAGAACAGCCGCTCTGGTTTTCATGGGCTTCTGTATCAAGTGGGTCAATCCGAATGTCGACTGGGACACGGTCGGTTCAACAATCACTGCCGACTACCACATTATCTGGATCGTATCGGGATTGAGCGCCCTGATGGGCATCCTGATTCTTTCAACTGTCCGGGATCTCCGACATGAAAAGGTGAAAAGATAGTTCAAAATCTTTTCAATATTCACTGTAATTTCTTCAAAGTAGCCAAGTCTGTATTCACTTTTTTCCCGTTATGATGAAACTTTCATTCTCTGCATTCTGGAGTTCAATGAGACGTCATCCGCACACCGATTTCCAAAAGCATTTTGGCAGAACTGAAAACCCCATTTTGGTTTACATCAGTTATACAGCAGTAACAATCACCATGAATCCCACACTCAGGGGAAGTCGAACAGGGTATTTGTATCTGCCCTTAGGTATCGCTCAGAAATAAATTCACCATTGGACGGGAGCGCCGTCTTGTCGGATGCAAGGCACGAAGAGGCCGTATCCCCTCATGGGGATTCAATCGACGCGTCATGCCGCAGGCGGCATGACGCCGCCCCGCCCCTTCCTTCGGGCTGGGCCGAAGTTATTTTTAAGTGGTCCCTCACTGTTTTATTCATTCATTATTTTTGTTGTGGCCTTTGGTTTGATCGTGAATCATTTCTTTGATCAATGATTTGAGTTGATTCGCAATGAATCTCTGGGAGGACTGGAATTTACTGCAGTCGAAATCAGAAAAATCCATGAGCGGTAATCCTGAAAAAAAGCCATTTTTTGACAAAACATCTTTGCCTCGGACTATTCTGGGTGGAGCGGCAATGGGTATAGCCAATATTATACCTGGTGTCTCCGGAGGAACAATGGTTCTTGCTTTCGGACTCTATGAAAAATTTGTAAATTCCGTTGCCGCAGTGACGCGTTTTAAATTCACTCTGCCGGTAATATCTTTTCTCTGTATTTTTGGCGTATCTGCAGTGATTGCCATTTTCACCAGTGCGGATGTAATCACATGGGGGCTCACTTATCACCAGCATATTATGTTCGCCCTGTTCATTGGTTTAACACTGGGTGGCGTGCCGACATTATGCCGAGAAATGGGTCGCTTCACGGGGCTCGGCACCGGTACCGCCATGGCCGGTTTTATTTCAATACTTGTCATCAATTCAGCTTTGTCCGAAATAGATCTGCCCGCAAATTTTCTATTTTTATTTCTCGGTGGAATCATTGGCTCTGCTGCGATGGTTCTGCCGGGAATCAGCGGTTCTTACCTCCTACTGATCCTGGGATTATATATCCCTATGACTGAAGGTTGGTGCCATGATGGGGCCGGCATTCGGAGTGATTTTACCGGTTGGGCTGGGTGTGCTCACCGGCATCGCCGGTTTGTCAAATGTTCTGAATATTCTGTTCGCAAAATTCAGAATCGGGACGCTGGGCTATTTACTAGGCCTGCTTCTGGGTTCCGTCATCACTTTATATCCATTTCGTGAACCGGGACGTAAGGATCCGTTTGGTGCAGCCGCAGAAATAACATCCGGAAATGTGATCATTGTCCTGGTGTGTGTCGTTCTTGGGTTCGCAACGACCAGAGCTATAGATCTCCTCGCTAAAGAACAGCCTCTTCATGATTAAATGATGCCGTCCGCTTCGATGATTCCATTAAGGGACCGTTCAGTGGCAGTTTAGTCACACATGAAGGGAAGGGTTTGCCGGTGGCTTGCAAAAGAGAGAAAACATGAGATAGTTTTACCGGGTCACTCAACAACTACCGCTCAAACAACCCCCAATAGAAAGGACTTCATCAACATGTCGGAAATGCACGAAATCGATTATCAGATTTACGGAGATGATATGCAGTTTGTGGAAATCGAGTTGGATCCGGGGGAAGCCACCGTCGCTGAGGCAGGTGGAATGATGTACATGGAGGACGGTATCGAGATGGAGACAATCTTCGGGGATGGTTCCCAGGAAAACAAAGGCTTTCTCGGTTCTTTGATCGGAGCAGGGAAAAGACTTTTAACGGGAGAGTCACTTTTCATGACCGTCTTTTACAACCAGGCAAACGTTAAAAGGCGTGTCGCTTTCGCAGCCCCTTTTCCTGGAAAGATTCTCCCTATTCATTTGGCAGAAGCGGGCGGTGAATTGATCGCCCAGAAAGATTCCTTTTTGTGTGGCGCCAAGGGGGTGAGCGTCGGAATCGCTTTCCAGAAAAAACTGGGAAGCGGTTTTTTTGGAGGCGAAGGATTCATCCTTCAACGTCTAGAGGGAAACGGTTGGGTTTTCGTCAATGCCAGCGGAACTCTGCATGAAAAACACTTGGAACCGGGAGAAATCATCCGCGTCGACACAGGGTGCATGGTTGCGTTCCAACCGTCTGTAAATTACGACATCGAATACGTCGGCAAAATTAAGTCGGCCATCTTCGGCGGAGAAGGGATGTTCTTCGCCACCTTGCGAGGCCCGGGGCATATCTGGATGCAATCTCTTCCTTTGAGCCGACTGGCCGGAAGGATCGTTGCTGCAGCTCCTCAGGTTTCAGGAGGCGGTAAAGGAGAAGGGTCCATTCTCGGAGCGGTCGGAAATCTTCTGGACGGTGACAATCGTTGATTGAAGTGCCCTGAGCTTGGTGGACACACCTTCAATCCCGGTAGGGCGTGCTGTCCCCAGCGCGCCGATTGACTAGTGCCCCTTTGATATGCAGACTCGCGGCGCGCTGGGGACAGCACGCCCTACCCTATATGATCTCAACTAACTTTTCCCCAATTCCAGCGCAGCCATTTTCTGTTCGATATCATCGGCCATCAAGGCGTTGATGATCTCATCGAGATCTCCGTCCATCACGGCGGGAAGGCTGTAAAGAGTCAGATCAACCCGGTGTTCTGCAACTCGACTCTGCGGAAAATTGTAGGTCCGAATCCGCTCATTCCGTTCTCCTGTTCCAACCTGGGCTTTTCGCTCGGCCGCGTATTTCGCATTTTCGTCTGAAACCTTCTTCTCCAGAAGCCGGGACCGGAGTACGGTCATCGCTTTGGCTTTATTTTTTTGCTGAGATCGCTGATCGGCGCAGCGGACGATCATTCCGGTGGGTTTATAAATAATCTGAACGGCAGAATCGGTGGTGTTCACGCCCTGCCCTCCTGGACCGGAGGCCCGACAGACGGAAATTTCCAGTTCTTCGGGTTTGATTTCCAGATCGACCGCCTGGGCTTCCGGAAGGACCGCCACAGTAGTGGTACTGGTATGGATCCGCCCTTGCGCTTCTGTTACCGGAACCCTTTGTACCCGGTGCACTCCACTCTCATATTTAAGGCGTTTATAAACCTCGGTTCCGGTAACTCCGAAAATGATTTCCTTGAATCCACCTAGATCAGAAGGACTGGCTGAAAGATCCTCTATTTTCCATCCTATCCGTTCAGCATACCTTGTATACATCCGGTATAGATCGGCGGCAAACAGTGCGGATTCCGATCCACCGGCTCCCGCTCGTATTTCAACAATTGTATTGCGTGAGTCCGTAGGATTGGGGGGAAGAAGCCCTACCTGAATCTCCAAGCCCAAGCGCTTTTCCTCTTGTTCCAGTGAACGAATTTCATCGGCAAGCATTTGGGCCATCTCCGATTCACCGGATTCCTCTCGCATCAGCGATCGGTTTTCAGCGAGGTCCTGGGTAACTTTCCGGTAATCCTTCCCAGTGGAGACCAATTTTTTCAGGAAGGAAAACTCTTTTGAAAGTTCCTGGGCTCTCTGATTATTCTGAAAAACACCCGGGTCACTCAGAGCGGATTCCACTTCAGATAGCCGTTTCTCAAATCGGCGGATATGCTCCCCGTAATCCATTGTGAAATAACTCGTTGAATTCCTTACAAGTAGGAATAATTAAACTGGAGATATTAAAACTGGGCCTTAAATACAAAACGCCCGTAGACTGGAAAGTTTCCGACGGGTCCACGGGCGTTTTAAAAATGACTACTTTTTCCGTTTTTTGAAATTGGAAGCCTCTTCCTGAGCGGCTTTGGTTTTGGCCAGACGTTGCTGGAATTTGTCAACGCGCCCTGCGGTATCGACAAATCGTTGAGATCCGGTATAGAAAGGATGCGAAGTACTGCTGATTTCCATTGTCAGCAATGGATACTCGTTGCCGTCTTCCCATTGGATCGTTTCCTTGGTTTTCACACAGGACCGGCTCAGAAAGGCATCTCCGTTGGTGATGTCTTTAAAGATAACCGGTCTATAACTATCAGGATGGATGTCTTTCTTCATGCTTAAAAGAGCGAGGAATCTATCAACCAATCGGCGATTGACAAGTGATAAATTCAAAAAAATGATATTTTTAAGAAAATCAGTCGGAATCACTACCCGAACCAGTTGGATGATTGCCATCCCGAAGTCCTTTCATTGCCGTTTCTAATCGGTGCTTAAAGGCATACCGGTTCTCCGGTGTGATGATGAGATCCTTGATCAACCCTCGCTTCCGATGAATTACCAACCTTCTTTTTCGGGACCGAAACGTATTTCTCCAATTCTCCGCCCATGTGATCCGGCGCTTTGATATGGAAGAGATGTCCTTGAAAGGGATAATTCGTATCCGAATCCCTTTGAATTCAATCCGAAGTTCCCGCTTTGCGATCAGATATTCAAGATTCAGGTAAAAATACAAAACCCCGACGTTAACGATAATCACGCCAAGAATGCATCCCAACTGCACCCACAGAACTGGTATTTGATTCAGAATCACACTGACAGTTTCAGGATCTTAATAATCGACAACCTTGGAAACACAGATGCCGGAGCGACTTTTCAAACCGGGTTTATGGGTTTATTTCGGATGGGGAATCTTGATGGTCTTACCCACTTGAAGTTTTTTAGGATCCAGCCCCGGATTGGCAGCCAGAATATCCGCAACCTTTACCGGAACTCCAGATTTCCGATACGCTGCTGCTATGGTTGTTAGTGTATTCCCTGATTCGACAGGATAGTCGTAAAATGCTTTGTATTTAGACGGGTCAATCTGAGCTAATCGCGGCTTTTTCCCTGGGGAGTTCAGAGAAGCTGTGCCCCTCCCTTTAACGTTGCTTCCCAGTTTTCTGAGCGTATTAAGGATCAGCTGCTGATCCTTTACCCGGTTACTGTCCACTTCACGAATACTCTTCAGCAGTGATTGATATTGCTCCTGGGTCACATAATTCCCGGATTGATTCGAGGTCGCCTTTCTTTCGACAGTTTTCAGGCGATTCGTCAATGAGTTGACTTGTCGTGTCAGGTCATTGATCTGCTTTTTCAATGCCACCTGATCATCCTGTAGAATTCTGAGATCCCCCGAAAGCCCCAGGACTCGACCCGTAAGGACTTTATTTTGGTTTTGCAGTCGAAGGACCATCGATTGATCTGCTGCTTCAAGCGGGGAAAACAAGGGGGTTCCGACTGATAAAAGAAGGAAACTGACAGTGGACAGAAGGAATTGCGGCTTCATTGCTCCGACAATAAAAGGAAGAAGGATTCTGATCAAGATTATTGAAAAAGGATTGGGTGATCGCTAAATACCCGCACTTTCGATTGCAAGCTGAGGATAAATTCTTTATTCGATGGAAGTGACCATTCTTGAGGCCATCCGGAAGAGTGCGGAGTTTCTTGAAGGCAAAGGAGTGGAAACCCCTCGTCTTCAGGTGGAAATGATGCTCGAGAGAATTCTGAAGCAACCCCGCCTTCAATTATACCTGCAATTTGAAACCCGTTTGACTGAAATTCAGGAAAACGATTTGAGGACATGGGTAATACGACGTGGAAAAAGAGAACCCCTGCAACACCTTCTGGGAGATGTTTCCTTTTGTGGTCACCCTATCCAAGTAAACCCGGGAGTGCTGATCCCTCGCCCTGAATCCGAAATCCTGGCTGAAACTGCATGGAATTACTTAATCAGAGAATTTCAGGAATCCTTCGACCCTTTACAGATCCTGGACTTTGGGACGGGAAGTGGCTGCCTGGCAATCGCCATCGCTCAAAATACTGGAAATGTTCAAGTCACTGCGCTCGACGCATCTAAAAAAGCACTGAAAACAGCCGAACAGAACCTCATACTCAATGATCTCACGGATCGCATCAAACTGATCGAAAGCCATGCCTTCGATTCCTTGAACGGGAATTCACGTTTTGATCTCATTGTTTCAAATCCTCCTTATATTCCATCGCATGAAATCCCGAATCTGGAGCCTGAAGTCCGCCTTCACGATCCGATATCAGCACTGGACGGTGGAAGTGACGGGCTGGATTTCTATCGAATTCTGGCCTCCGGCTCTACAAAACACCTCACGGAAGAAGGAATACTCATGATGGAATTCGGCGATGGACAAGAGCTCGACATTGTAGAAATCCTGCAATCGGAAAACTGGATTGTGGATAACATCCTGAATGACTATACTGATCGTCCTCGAATCATCATCGCAAAAAGAATGTGCGGTTCAGCTATGATTCCTGATTCCAATCCTTAATCCTTTTCAGCTGGACACCGATAGCATATGGATAATCTGATAATTGAGGGAGGCAGACCTCTTGAAGGTACTGTTAAAATCAGTGGCGCGAAAAACGCGGTACTGCCCATCATGGCAGCCGCTCTTCTGACAGAAGAACCCTGCCGAATCACCGGTGTGCCGGATTTAAGCGACGTGGTTTTCATGGCAAAAATCCTTCGCTCGCTCGGTGCCGAAGTTCAATTTGAAGATTCAACTCTGACGATCCACGCCAAAAACATCAAATGCGTTGGAAACTACGATCTCATACGGAAAATGCGCGGTTCCATCTGCATTATGGGCCCTCTTCTGGGACGACTGAGGGAAGCCAGGGTATCGATGCCCGGCGGATGCATTATCGGCGCAAGGCCGGTGGACCTGCACCTCAAGGGAATGAGGGCTTTAGGCGCCAAATTGGTTATTGATGAAGGCTATATCTCAGCTGAAACTGATCAGTTGAAAGGATGCCGGATTTTTCTGGGTGGCCGTGCGGGCCCCACGGTGCTAGGCACCGCGAATCTCATGATGGCCGCCGTCTTGGCTGAGGGCACAACCGTCATCGAGAGTGCGGCCTGTGAACCTGAAATCGTAGATCTTGCCGACTTTCTGAAAGGTCTTGGAGCCGAAATAACCGGAGCAGGTAGTCCAACCATCACAATCAACGGGGTCACAAAACTCCATGGAACCGACCATCAGGTAATTCCCGATCGGATTGAAGCAGCTACCTACGTCATTTGTGCAGCAGCCACGGAAAGCAACGTAAGAATCATTGGTGCCCGTCCTGACCATATGCATGCGGTTCTGGACAAACTCCAGGAATGCGGAGCCAATATCACCCAGGAAGGCACCGAATTAGTCTGCAATGGGGGAGGAGAACTCAATCCCGTAGACATTACTACGATGCCCTATTCAGGATTCCCAACCGATGTCCAAGCCCAATTCATGGCATTGATGACCTTGATTCCCGGCATCAGCATCATCACGGAAAGGATTTTCGAATCCCGATTCATGCACGTCAGCGAATTGGGACGACTCGGAGCCAACATCGCCATTGAAGGCCCCAGCGCTATTGTCAAGGGAGGCACCGGACTTCGAGGAGCCCCCGTAATGGCCAGTGATCTCAGAGCTTCAGCAGCTCTGGTGATTGCGGGATTGGCGGCGGGCGGATCGACACGAATCAGTCGTGTCTACCATCTCGATCGAGGGTACGAAAAAATGGATCAAAAGCTCAGGGCTCTGGGGGCAAAAATCCACCGTGTTGCCGAGTGAACCGGGATTCGGATAACACAATCGTAAGAGCCGGGAATTAGAGGGAAATGTGAATCTTCCTATTCCCAAGAATTTTACTGGATATCCATTCAAGAAACAGTTAGCCTCGTGAAATCGTCAACCAATCACTCCACACCCGTCAAAGACGGAGATAATATATGGATCTCAGCTTCACATGCCCAAATTGTAAGCAGGAGCTTGTCGCCGAATCAAAGGGAGCCGGATCGGAAATCGAATGCCCATCCTGTTCGAATATGCTGACCATACCTGATGCGATACCTCAGAATGTACTTCCTCACAGTTCCAATGAAAGCGACGCCCATCCCAAGGACGAAAAGCATTGGTCCGTCCCCCAGCACGACGGCCCGGTTGAAAGCCTGATTGAAGAAGCTTTGCCAAGTCTGGAGGTATCCGCCAAAGATACTGAAAAGAGAATCCGCGTTAAGACCATTCGGCATTCTGATTGCGTGGAAGTGGGACATGACAAATTCGATGAGATAGCCGGAGAAGTTCTGGAAAAAATCGGACAGGAAAACACCCTCCATGTTCATCCGTTCAATTACGATCGCCTCGATCTAGGAACCCGTCAAATGGTATCTGATTACGGAATTATGATCATTTTCCGGGCCTGATGATTCTCTATTCATGGTCTTCAATTTCTTTAGAACTTTCTACTTGAATACCGGTTGTCGGAAAATAAGACGTAAGTTCCAGGGACCCTTTCTTGACGAACGGCTGCAGGATCGCTAATTTTCAGCCATGAAGACTTGGTGTTGTCGACATCTCTTTCCCATACTGATCATTCTCCTCTTTACGGTTAATGAATCTCCGGCCCCCTTGGTTTTCACCCCGGGGGAAGGTTGGTCCTACCAAGCCGTCGGCAGTGGCCGGGACTGGCAGAAAAACCGGGCTCGTGACCAGTATGAAATTGCCAATGAAGCCCTGCAGGTCGGTGATTACAAGCTTGCTATCAAAGCGGCGAAACGCGCTTTGAACCGATGGCCTCTTTCGGACTTTTCCGCCCGAGTCAGACTCATCATGGCGGAGGCATATGAAGGCAGAAAAATGGATGAAAAGGCCTTCAAGGAATACCAGAAAACACTGAACCAACACCCGAACGTCAAGAATTACGAAGAAATCCTTGAACGTCAGTTCGATATTGCCAACCGATACCTCCAAGGGCAGAGGTTCAAGCTCTGGGGACGAATTCCATGGTTCAAGTCAATGGATAAAACGGCTCAGATGTATCAGGATCTGATCGAGAACGGCCCACACAGTAAAATCTCACCTCAGGCCCAACTCAACATCGGTGAGGCCCGGGAGAAAGAAGCAGCTGGTTTTCTGGGCAACAAACAGGAAAAGTACAATGAGGCGATTGCGGCTTATCAGAAAGCGGCGGATCTCTACCATGACAATGAAGCCATTGCGTCCAAAGCCCTTTATCAAGCGGGTCTAACTTATCACATACAAGCCAATAGCGCGGAGTACGACCAAAGCATCGCCTCTAAGGCCATGGAGATTTTTTCGGATTACCTTACTCTTTACCCGGAGGATGAGAAAAAAGAAGCCATTCAGGAAATGATTCGTGACCTTCGCAGGGAACAAGCCCGTGGACGTCTGGAAATTGCTAGATATTATGAAAAACGTCGAAACAGGGACGGTGCTTTGATCTATTATAACGCCGTTTTACAAAAGGATCCCCAATCCGATTATGCAGAGACGGCTCGTCAGAAGATCGAGGAATTGAAAAGCTCTCAATCGACTGTGCTGGATTAGATAGAATAATCCCCACTGGGAAATAGCATTGAAAATACGATTCTCAGGATTTGCAGTCGGTCTGGCCTGGATCGCTTTGATATCGGGCTTGAACAGTGGTTGTGCCGGATATCAATTAGGCCCCACCAATGGCCTTTCTGCCGGTAGCCGCTCCATTTCATTTCACCCTTTCAGGAATGAGACCTTGATTCCCCGGTTGGACGTCCCGGTTAATAATGCACTGAGGAAACGTGTTCAACAGGATGGCACTTATCAACTGGTCACTCAGGACGAAGGTGATATCGTGGTTTCCGGAACCATTTTGAGTTACTACCGGGCCGGCATTACCACTCAACCCAGCGATACACTCCGCTATCGGGATTATCGGGTGACGATAACGGCCCATGTGAAAGCCACAGACCAGATCAGTGGAAAAGTCCTTCTGGATGGCCCGGTTACCGGTTCCAGCACCATGAGAGTCGAAACGGATTTGCCCAGTTCTGACCGCCAAGTCAGCCCAATGCTAGCTGAGGATTTAGCCATCAAGGTCGTGACCCTCCTGGCCGAAGGTGATTTCTGAAATCGAGCAGGGTGTGCTGTCCCCAGCGCGCCGCAAGTTTCCAGAACGTTCGAAGTGCTGTCCCCAGCGCGCCGCGGGTCTTCTTACCCAACGTCTCTCTCCTTAATTGTTCCCACGATCGGGACTCGGCCTGCCCTTGGAAAAGGAACCCTTTCCATCGGGAAATCGACGAAAAGATTGATCCTTTTCCTGAAGACCGAATTCAACGGAATCCAACAGTCCATTCCCCGCTTCATCCCGATCAAATACGAAAACTGTTTCACCCTTTCCTGATAATTTAAAGTTGGCATGCAAACCGAATTCGGCATTGCTGCTATTATCAGCCCAGACAATCAGATACCCTCCCGGGTTTAACGCAGTATTTCCGGGAAAACGCCATTTCCGAGGATTGTTTTTATTATCACTCAAATACATACCCGAAATATCCACTCTTTGATCACTGAGATTCACCAACTCAATCCAATCATCGAATTCCCCCTGAGGATCCCTGTGAGTGGACTCATTGATTGCCATGATTTCATTAATGACGATCGGGCTGGATTCTGCAATCGGGGGAACATACCGAAAGCTCAACGCCCCAAACTCCGCCCCGGAAGGTAAAAAGCTTGTCGTCCCATGATCTTTGATAGCTCTGGCTTCCACATAATAAAAAATCTCTGAACCCGCCGGCATCGAATCCAGTTCGACCTGATAACGGCCCTTTCCACTCCGGTTCATTTGCTTGCTTGAAAATGCGGCTTCCTTCTTTTCAGAATAATACAGGATAACCGAATCAGGCTTCACCGATTCATCCACTTCTGCAGTGATTCGAACGTCTTCATCCGAAAATGGATTGCCATTGATATTTCCACTCTGGATTCCACGATGAGAAATCGATTCTATCAAGGGGGTTGGTTTGTCGATCGCTGAATAGCTTAACAGGTACTGCCTTCGCTTCTCGATAAAAGGCTTCAGACCGGGGGTAACACGACCTCTACCGCCCCCGAACCCGCCACCTGAACCAATATCCTCAGTCACTCCGTTCAGAAAGTCTTCATTAGAGTCCAGTTTTCTGGTGTCGGATAAAACATCGTCACGAATCAAGTCCCGGGCCTTCTCCACCACGGGTTGCAGCCGATTCCAATCCAGGGATTCTTCTGCGATAGTTCTCACATGGGCTAGATATCGGGCTTTCAATGCTGGAACTGCCATCAACTTGTTCATCACCGGTTTGTTTTCCTGATCCTGACCATACAAAGGATCCAAATCCGTTCCCTTCGCTGTTCCGGAATAAGTAGGCCCTCCAGGATAACGAAAGGTCTCATTGTTGTCGTGAGGGATCATATGAAAACGTCCTTCCTTATCCTGATAAAACGAAAAATCACTGGCACGAGTCCAGTATCCATCATTATCGATAAGAACATTCTCCAAAGCCATGAACCACAAGGCACGATCCAGGTTGAAAATCGGATTCAATGCATTCTCCAACTGATCCGAAGCCGTCTCGTTCAGGACTTTGAACAACGAAACCAAGTCCTTGAAAGCCGGTTCATCATCGGTATCGGTTTTTAACTGGTATTTGGATTTGTAAGCTTCCAGGTTATCCCCCTCATACCCAAAACCACCTGCCTGCCTCGGATTGGCCGGCATCTTCCAACGCACCCCCTTGCTCGTGCCAAACCACTCCCTCAGAAAATCTTTATTGAATTGCTGGGCGTTCACATAGATCCCCCAGCTTTCACCGTTAATCACGACCCGGACGAAATTTGCCCTGGCGGCAGGAATATATTGTCGGGCAATCCGATCAAAAAGGAATTCACGGAGAAAGGTCGGATCTGCATGAGCATTCAGCAAATTCAGGGTTTTATATCCACCTAAGCGTTGTTTGTCATCATGGTAATCCACACTGATATTCAAGGACCGTTTCCTTAGCGGGGATACGGTTGAAGAAGATGTATTGCCCCGGATTCGGACCCCTATATCTGAATAACTTTTCCCGTCCACCGTAAGACCGGCAGGCACTTCAACATCTGTTCGATAGAAATCACTCAACTGGTCAAGCCAGTCCTCGTCCTCGAATTGAAGAAACAAGGTCCTGAGAACGGATTCATCATACAGTCCCTCCCTTGAGTATTGCTTAACATCGGCAAGCTCGACTTGGACCCCCGGTTCAGGAGGAGTCTCCTCTCCCCGCCCCCGGCCTCGGCCACCACCACCACGAAACCCTCCGCGTCCACCTTGCCCAGATGCCCGTTGCTCCTTTACAAATTCACGGGCCTTGGCCCTCTCACCGGCATCGAGCTTCCCATCCTTGTCCTGATCGAATTTTCCGACGAGTTTCATGGCCTGTCGACGTCCACCTCGCCCTCCCCCACGACCACCGAACCCAGGAGGTCCTCCCTGTCTGCCCGGACCGCCAAAAAAGCCCGAACCTCCTCCGGGTCGCCCTCCCTGTCGGCCCGCAGAGCCTCCAGGGAACCGGGATTGCAATGATTCCCGCAACGCTGTCCGCTCCGTCCCATTCAACTGTCCATCACCATCCTTGTCGAATTCTTTGATCAGCTCTGTGCGGTCAGGAGGGCCTCTGAGATCCGGACGCGGGGAACGGTTCTGGCCCTGAGGCCGTGCATCTTGCTGAGCAAATGTGACCACCAAAAAAACAGTAGTGACCGAAAAACAGGTAAACAGAGATTTCATGAACCAAAGAAAAAGAATTTAACTTTCGGAAACACAGTACAGATATTCCTGACCACGCAGATAGATATCTTCACCTACGACAGCAGGTGAAGCATCGAATCCTTCATCCAGACGATTGGTGGATAGGATCTCCAGCTGGTCGGAATCCTTGATGACGACCACGGTCCCGTTGCGCCCTACGAGATAAACTTTTCCGTCGGCAATCACCGGTGAGGCATAAATGTCTCTTAATCCTTCGATACGTTCTTCTGTGTAAAAAGCCATTCCAGTCCTGGTATCGAAGCAGGAAAGGATGCCGTTTCGACGGGAGAAGAAGTAGAGTCGATTTCCCGAAAGGACGGGGGATGGAATATCGGGAGTGTTGCGGTGGTAGCTCCATGCAATGGAATCGGTGTCGGTAATATCACCGGAACTCCCCAGCCGGATCGCACTCAGGTTACTGCCCCGATAACCGCTCATCACATAAACCTTTTCTTTGTCCGCAATGGGGGTCGGCGTTGGGCGGCTGGTTTGTCCAGTGCATTCCCATAATACTTTACCATTCTTCAGATCATAGCTGCGAACCCGGTTCTGCCCACTCACAATAACTTGTAGTAATCCGTCATGATCCAGAATCAGTGGGGTCGCATAGGAAGTCGGTTCGTCCCGATCCTTCTTCCACAGAGTTTCTCCGGTATTCTTGTTGAGGGCGGTAATGAAAGATACTCCCTCATTATCCCAATTGACAACAAGGGTATCTCCATAAAGTGCCGGAGAAGCTCCTTCACCGAATATCGTCTTCATGTCCCCCAAATCGGTCTTCCACTTCAGGTTCCCTTCCATGTCGAATGCGTGCAGTCCTCTGGATCCGAAAAAGGCAAAAATATGTTCCCCGTCGGTAATGGGAGAAGCGGAAGCCCAGCCGTGATCCGGATGATGCCCTTGGTGCGGAAGCTCTTCCACCGCCGTTTTGGTCCAAACGGTTTTTCCGGATTTCCGATCAATGCAGATCAATGCAAATTTCTGGATTTCGTCTGGAGTGTTCCCCATGCCACCACCACGACCACCACGGCCACCACGGCCACCACGACCTCCTCCCGGCCCGCCTCCTCCAAAGCCACCACGTCGCCCCTGAGGCCTTCCGCCACTTTGTCCATCGGCGTTACCACCGCCACCACCAATTCGACCACGCATTTCTACTCGTGCTGCGCTGCGCTCTTCATCACTGAGTTGACCATCCTTATCCTTGTCAAAACGGGCTAGAAAATCCTCGCGACTGAGATTCCCTGAGGCACCCTGTTCCGGTCGCCCCCCCGGTCCCCGACGACCACCTCTCTGGCGGTTTCTGGAAGAGTCCCGATTTCCATCACCTCGAGATCGATCCCGTCCCTGGACGTTAGCACCATTATTATTCCCGGTTACAACGACCTTTTCTCCGGTCGGAATGGAGGAAAGCACATACAAGTAGTCGCCCCATACAACCGGTGAAGCAGAACCACGTCCGGGAATCTTGATTTTCCATTTTACGTTCTTTTCTTCACTCCATGAAACCGGTGGTTTTGCACTGGGAGAAACACCGTTCAGCATGGGGCCACGCCATTGAGGCCAGAATTCATGGGTGATTTTTTCGTCCGCTTGGACATTGCCAAGACACAATACGAGGAACAATAGAATTAAGAGTCGTTTCATAGGATATAAACGTAAGCAGATTATAATATTGAAGTAAAGGACGCCCGAACCGGTGATCGGGTTACAGACTTTCTGAGATCTGGAAGCCAGGAAATCAGGAAATAATGCGATGGGCAACTTGACCGGCTACATCCGTCAACCGAAAATCCCGCCCGGCGTACCGATGGGTCAATCGTTCATGATCCAACCCCATCAGGTGCAGAATGGTCGCATGCAAATCATGAATATGCATCTTGTCCTCAACGGCGGTTCCGCCGAGATCGTCTGTAGAACCGTAGTTCATCCCACCACGGATACCGCCACCGGCCATCCACATTGTATACCCACGGTTATTATGCCTTCGCCCATCACCGTTCTGACCCTGTGGGGAACGTCCGAATTCCCCCCCCCAGACCAGCAGCGTTTCATCCAGAAGTCCACGCTGTTTCAAATCACCGATCAATGCGGAAATCGGAAGGTCCGTTGCAGAACAGTTCGTCTCAAGCCGCTGCTTGAGATTCCGGTGCTGATCCCAACCACGATGAGTCACCTGGATGAACCGTACACCGCTTTCCGCCAACCTTCGAGCCATCAGGCACTGAGTGCCGAAATTATTAGTTTCCTTCCGGTCGATTCCATAAGCCTTACGGACTCCATCGGACTCTTTGGACAAGTCCATGACACCCGGCACGGCCGTTTGCATTCGATAAGCCAACTCGTAGGACTCGATGATCCCCTCCACTTCACTGTTGCGACGAACTTTCCGGATGAGGTTTCGATTCATTGACTGCAACAAATCCACTTGCCTTCGCTGTTCATCACGAGTGAACTGTGAGTTGACGATATTCCGCATCGCATCATTTCCAACACCCATCCGCGATCCCTGATAAGCAGCCGGCAGGAAAGAAGACCCGTAATTCTGTGCCCCCCCCAGGTTGGGGGTCGGATTGATGGTGATGAATCCCGGTAGATCCTGGTTCAAGCTTCCCAAACCGTAGGTGATCCAGGCTCCCATCGAGGGGCGGACAAAATTTGTGCTACCGGTATGAACCATCACCGTTGCTTGGGGATGCGCCGGGCTGTTGGTATTCATACCGTTTAGAATACACAGTTCATCGGCATGACGGGCCAAGTGGGGAAATAGTTCGGAAATCATCAACCCGCTTTGCCCCTGTGGACGAAACTCAAACGGAGACGGGAACAACCCACCTTTCTTGCCCTGATCCAACTTCTCGGCAAAACGTTTCAGTTCTGGACGGTAATCGAAAGTGTCCAGATGACTGGGTCCCCCTTGCATGAACATGAATATAACCCGTTTGGCACGATTCCGAAAATGAGGTTTCTTTGGCCCCAATGGATTTCGAAAGCCGGCACCTTGAATCGCAGAGCCGGCACTCAATCCCGCCAGAGCAAGGTATCCAAATCCGCAGGAAGCGACCTTCAAGGCTTCCCGTCGACTGATCATCCCGTGGGTATTTTCTGTCTTGTTCATCGATTCGAATGTCGGACCTTCGTGATTCATGTTATTGTAGATATCGAAACTCGGCAGAAGCAAACAAGGTCTGACAAAACCCGGCCCAGGCATCCACCACATTCTTTCCAGAAGCAGCCATATCGATATAGGTCAGCACTCTTTGGGTCTCAGCTTTGGACGAATGCCTTCCCAACGCCCTCAGATAAAGCCAGTCGACTTTTTCCGGGGCGGACAAGGTCCCGGAAGTCATCACCCGCTTTGCCGTGTTCCTGGCAGCTTCCAGGATAAACGCACTATTCAACATGAATAATGCCTGGGTGGAAACCGTGGTCACATCACGTCTGCCGATCACTGAACTCGGTTCAGCAAAATCAAATGTCTCAAACATGTCCGGGAGAAAATTGCGAACCACTGGAAGATAAACACTCCGATGATTCATTTGAATCCAATCAGGTAGTGTCCCTTTGTTCCGTCCAATTTCACCGGGTTTGAAACCCGCAACCACGGAACCGTTTTCCGGAGGTTCCAAGTCAAGATTGCCTGATACAGCAAGAATGGCATCACGAATGGCTTCGACTTCGAGGCGACGCATGGTCATCCGCCAGAGCAGGGTATTATCCGGATCCACCGCGTAATTATTTTCCTGATGCTCACTGCTCATCCGATAGGCTCGACTCAACATGATTCGACGAATCATTCCTTTAACGGACCATCCATCCTCCATGAATTTCACAGCCAGATGATCCAATAGTTCAGGGTGGGTCGGGACGGACCCGCTAGAACCAAAATTATCCACGGTTCGAACCAGCCCCCTCCCAAAAAGATGGTGCCAGATTCGGTTCACCATCACTCGTGCCGTTAAGGCGTGGTCTTCAGATGCAATCCACTCCGCTAATTCGAGTCGCCCACTCTGTCCCGGTGGAATGGACACTTCGTTCTCATTATGAATCACGCGAAGAAATCCCCTGGGCACCCGATCACCAAGATTCGCGGCATCACCCCGAACATTGATCCGACAATCGATCGGCTTTTTCCTTTCAGAAACTCCCATCGCAAAATCACCCTTGACTGCAAAAGCATTCTCCTGCCCGGAAATGTCTCTCTCCAGTTTTTTAATCTGCCGTCTGAGCCCTGAAATCCGTTTCTGTTTTTCCCTACGAGAAAGACCCGCATTTCTCAATGAATCGGCATTGGGTTCAACGATGTTTTTTTCAGCCTTTGTTGTATTTTTTTTCCGAGGGACTCTCTTCTTTTTCACGCCCCGTTTTTGAACGGCTTTCAATTCTTTTTTCAGTCGGTTTAATCGCCCCCTCATCTTTTTGGTCGGGACCTCAACCTCGACTTGTCCGGCAATTCTGAATTCGGATTCATCCAATGTCAGAGAAACTAAATGCTCTGGCTTGAAAGGCCCCTTGTTACCTCCTTGCCGGTTCATATAACCGGATTTCAGATCTGTACTGCGGAAAATCCCCGCCAATGCATAATAATCGGCAGTGGGAATAGGATCGAATTTATGGTCATGACACCGGGCACAACCCGTTGTCAACGCCATGAACACCCGACTGGTTGTGTCGATCTGTTCATCGGCCACATTCATGAGATACTGATTCAGGTTGCGCTCATTCAGATCCTGTGAACCAAGGGCCAGAAAACCGGTCGCAATCCGGTTTCGGTTTTGTTCTTCAACCGAATCAAATGGAAGCAAATCGCCTGCAATCTGCTCTTTGATGAACTGGTTGTAAGGCTTGTCGGAATTGAAGGAATCAATCACATAATCACGGTAGCGCCAGGCAAAGGGAAAAGGATAATTCCGAGTCCTCCCAACCGATTCAGCATACCGCACTATGTCCATCCAGTGCCTACCCCATCGAACCCCGAATTCTTTGGATGC
>DUCD01000251.1 GCA_012959985.1 Verrucomicrobiales bacterium
TGATGTATTTTCTCAACCGTAAAAAACTGGCGTGGTTTTGAAGCGCATAAAACCCTGTAGTCTCGGCTCCCCCCCCACACAAACCACTTGTTTTTTCCAGACATCATCCATTAGGATCGGTGTATGAAAAAACGCTTAACAGCAACTGCCTTCACCTTGGCCGGCTGCCTATTTACGATATCCTCTCATTCTGAAACCATCACCCTGCTTGAGTCCTTTGAGGATAATGTCGACAATGTTTTTCACCTTCAGGATACGGACGCCAATCGGCGCATTTTGGAATTCAGCCAATCGGACGACAACACTTACGAGCAACTCACGGACGGATCCAATGCCTTGAAAGTGAGCTTCAGCGGCATGAGCGGCTGGCAACGAGACTTCCAGGTGGTACTGGACTCGGATGCAACGACCGCCCTCCAGAATGTTATCGATACCGAGGAAACCGGACGCTATTACCTGATGTACGAAATCACCTGGGACTCATTGGAAGGATCAGGCTGGGCGAACCAACCGTTGGAGATCGGAGGATGGCTTCATGGAGATCAAATCGAATGGGGGGGTGGCAATACTGCAGTAACGATGGCCTATGAACTTGGAGCGGGAACGCCCGAAGGATTCAGCATGAACCTCGCCGGTGATGACGGAGACCAAGCCTTCCTGAATTTCATTTTCAACTCCAATATCAGTGTGCCGATGGATGTTTATGTCGACAATATCCGCTTAGTGGATACTCAACCGGCTCCGGGAACCCGATCTGAAGTAACCCTTCTGGATTCCTTCGAGAACAGCACTGCTTCCATCATAGAACTCGGACGAGCCGAAGCACCCACTACAAATGAAGAAATGGCCTTTGTGACAGAGGGTTCCAAAAGTGCGAAAATCATCCTGACCGGCGATGGTTCCTACGGATCGGATGCAACCATTGACACCTTTTCAGATAGATTTGCCGCTATATTGGATTTACCGCCCGAAGAACGAGCACAATATACCCTTGCCTGGGATTGGTTTGTCGAACTCGGAGAAACCACCTCCTCCGGTTGGGGAATACAGCAACTTATTGCAGGGGGTAATGGATCCAATTTGACTCAATCGTGGGCTGACGACCTTGGAATGCGTACCCGAGCCATTAATCTCAGCCTCGTCGACTGGGAAACGCCTCCTGTGCTCACAATAATCCACAACAGCAACTGGAGCGGAGGAAATGTCCATATCTACATCGACAACCTCCGTGTCATCGACACAGGATTTGTCCCCAATATTTTCAGTATTTCAGGTTCGACCTTCGACGACTCGGGTTTTTCATTTAACTGGAATACTACCGGCGGAAAATCTTATGAAATCCATCGATCTGCTTCTCCTTCAAATGCATGGGAAAAGGTGGCCGATGTAACCGCCAATTCGGGCACCAGCAGCTATACGGATTCCAATCCAGCTGCCGGAACCGGATTCTACCAGGTACTGCACGTTCCACCACCGCCGCTATTCGAAGACGATTTTGAATCGGGTGCTCAGGGCTGGACCACATCAACCCTCAATGCGGGATCTTCCACCAAATGGGAACTTGGCACGCCGACGAATGCCCGTGGTCCAGCTTCGGCCCACAGTGGAGAAAATGTCTACGGTACAGATCTCGACGCTGACTATGAATTACTGACTCAGGTAGTTCTGCGTTCTCCGGTAATCGACCTCACTGGCGTCGACAAAGCAACATTGGTTTATTGGGGATTCCAGGATCTGGAGGCTGTCATCAATGACACTTTCTTCGATTTCATCGAAATCAAGATTCTGGACAACAATGGCAATGAATTCCTCGCCGATCCAATACGCAAACGTGCCGGAACCACTCCAGGATGGCAGGAATCCAGAATCAAAATTCCCGAAGCAGCTCTCGGCCGAAAAATCATCCTTGAGTTTGGTTTCACCAGTGACGACTTTAATGAGTTTGATCCAGACACCGGCATCGACATCACCCAAGCCGGTTGGTTCATCGACGATGTAGCCATCCTACCCGAATAAGGGGAGTATTGAACACAATACCTGTCGCGTCGGCTGTCCTCAGCCGAAAATACCACGGGTTCCATTGGAAATGCCCTGGGGACAGCGAACCCTACAGTTTTCGGGTCCAATTAACAGTGCGGGGAATGATTTGCTGTAGTGTCGGCTGTCCCCAGCCGAAAATACCACGGGTTCCACTGAAAATGCCCTGGGGCCAGCGCACGCTACAGTTTTCGGCAGAGGACAGCCGACGCTACAGTTGCCTAAGCGCTTATTGGTTAATCCCTCCTGCACTTTTAATCACTCCATGGATTTTCTGAGTGTTGAGAAATAAATTGCATCTGTTGGATTCATCTTCAAGAATAAAACTATCAATCCAGTCAGAGGCAAGTCGGCAATCCAGGTTCGAAGACAGAAGTTTCACGACTTCGTCAGGCATATTCTTTCAGTCGAACTGAATGCCGATTCTACGGTGATCGACATCAACTCGTCCTAGTTCACAGAGCCATGATGAAACGCGCCAACTCATCCCCACGAACACAACTCACATGCGGCAAGGCTTTTACACTGATTGAATTGTTGGTGGTCATCGCGATCATCGCCATCCTTGCGGGTATGCTCCTACCTGCATTGAGCAAGGCAAAAGCAAAAGGGAAAGCAATAAAATGTCTATCGAATATGCGCAATTGGAGCATGGCCACATCCATGTATCTCAACGACTCTGATGATCGCCTCCCTCTCTTTGGCGATCTATCTTCAGACTACAACGCCCCCTTTTGGCATGCGAAGTTAGCACCCTATATTGCAAAACAAGTGACTGAAGGAAAACTCTTCAGTCAAACACAGGTCTATAAAGGTGAATTGCGCAAATGCCCCGGCGGGAGTTTCGGCCCTGTTCCCTGGTCACGATCAAAACAAACATCGAAAAGCTGGAACTGCTGGATCGGCGCCAACTTCGGCGCGTTTGGAAAACCACTCAGCGGTGCGTTTTATTACGGTGATCAAACCCCGCCATTGAACGTATCCCGTATTAAAAAGCCTGCCGACGCCATGATGTTCATGGACACAGTAACGCACTATGTGTATTCCCCAGTGGATCCCAACTACAAATTCACACTCGACCTCAACCATGATGGTAGGGTGGATACCATGCGGCAATATCCCGACACGCCTTTCAACTTCGCACGTCCGACCGTTCACAACGAGGGGGCAAACGTAACTCTACTGGATGGCCACGTCGAAAGAGTGGCTTTCAAAAAGCTGTGGCACATACAAGGTCGAAACAAACGCGTCACCCATTCATTTTGGTATCTGGAGGATTGAAGAACTTTTCATTCCCCCTACCCGTTTGGGTTCTCCTGTCTAAAAAGTTGCCCTGAAAGAAAGAAAAATTGCCGTGGGGTTTTGGGTGGATTAATGAGAACGCACGATTAGGGGTCCACTCGAATGGCACTTAGTTAAGGATGGTAGGGCGTGCTGTCCCAGCGCGCCGCAACCAGTAATGAATATTGGATAGTCTGGGTGTTTTCTCAATCCTCATGCTTAATTTCACTAATCAGGCGGCGCACTCGGAGAGCGAGCCCTTATAGTTGTTCCAAAGTTATTCATGATGACGAGGAGAGCCCGAAGGGTTT
>DUCD01000252.1 GCA_012959985.1 Verrucomicrobiales bacterium
TCCGCCGAGAGTCTCCTGAAAAAGCTCGTGGAAAAAGGTGTGCTCACCGAAGCCGAAGCCGCCGAGCTACGCAACGAAGCCAACGCTGATGCCACCGAAAAACCCAACAGCTGGGTGGACAGCATTACCTTCAAAGGCGACCTGCGCCTGCGCTACGACCATACCTACGATTCTGCGTCCAATGGCCGTTCTGCCGAGGATCGTTTACGGTACCGCTTCCGCTACGGCGCTATTGCAGATTTGCAGAATAATATGAAGGTGGGTTTCCGAATGGCAACAGGCCAAAATACGACTTCTTCCAACCAGACTTTTTCCAATGATTTTACTCGAGATGATTTCGGGTTGGACCAGGCGTATGCAAACTGGTCCAACGAGGCGCTCGCGTTCTATGGGGGTAAAAATCCGAATTTTGAGAAGACGGGTTGGAAATTATCCAAGGCCCTTTTCGATAGTGATATCACGCCAGAGGGTTTTGAGGGGCATTACTACACAGAAGCGGGGAGTACAGCTCTGGGCTTTCACGGAGGGGCTTATTTCCTGGAGGGGGAGAATGATCCAAGCAAATCCATGTCCAAACTCATCATGGGCCAAGTTACCACCAGCACTACTTTGGGCGATACGCTGGGTATGGACTGGGGCTTGGGGGTTTATGGGATAGATAGTAGTGATCTGACCGGTGCGGGCACTGGTCATGGTAACACTGTCGGACAGGGATATACTCCGCTCATGCTGGACGCTGCCTTCACCTACCGAGGGGGCTCCAAGCCGGTTAAGTTATACGGCACTTGGGTTGATAACCTACAGGCCGATACTTTGAGTAATGGCTACATTGCTGGCATTAAATATGGCAGCGCTAAAAAGGCTGGTCAGTGGGAGGCCAAAGTCGAATATCGCTCTTTTGAAGCGGATGCGTTTTGGGATGAATTCGCTGAATCAGAATTTGGAGCTATCGGAGTTAAAGCTGCCAATGAGTATGCAGTCGGCACCAATACCGAAGGTTTTGTAATTCAGGGCAAATATAAAATCTACAGTAATGTACATGCGATTTTGTCTTGGAGACGCACCGAGGCCGAGACCTCCGTATATGATGACGAGTCCAACAACTTTTTCCAATTGGACTTCGTCTTTGAGTTCTAAGTTAGCGCAACAACAAATCACACGACGGCTCGGATTTAACCTCGGGCCGTTTAAGTTTCAATATGTGAATGGGATCTTCTATTGCTCCTCCCAAAGAGGCAGATGATGAGTGGTATGCTAAAGACGAAAGGGGATGAACAAGGCCGGGATAGAGGAGAAGGCCGGGTGTTTGCTTTTCGGCTTACGCCGTACTTTCGGTGGTGGTCACGGGTTCCGGTCGCTTAATCAGGCTGTAGACACACGGTACGATGAACAGTGTTAAAAACGTCGAAACCAGCATTCCGCCGATCATTGCCCGTGCCAGTGGAATCATTGCTTCCCCACCCGGAACCAGTTCAATCGACAATGGAAGCATTGATGCAATTAACACCAGCGAAGTCATGACAATGGGACGAAAACGGATGCTCGTGGCCTCAATGGCTGCCTGTTCCGGATCCTTGCCTTTTTTCATGAGTTGATTGGCGGTGTCGACGATTAAGATGCTGTTGTTGACAACGACTCCAATCATCATCAACGCGCCGATCAACGATTGAATGTTCAGTGTTGTGTCGGTCAGGTACAGTGCAGCCAGCACGCCGGAGAACCCGAGTGGAACAGCAAGCATGATGATCATGGGGTCGATAACCGATCGAAATTGCGCCATCATCACGAGGTAAACAAGAATCGCTGCGGTTAATAATCCCATACCCAGCGTGACGGCGCCTTCCCGCATCGTTGCCACTGGCCCTCGAAGCGTGTACGAAACGCCTTCGTCAAACTCAACGGTTTTCAGGGCGGACTCTACATCTGCCACAACCGAACCGAGGTCTCGGCCTGAGACATTGACGTAAACGTCATTGACGCGACCGATGTTGTAATGCGCTATTTCACCCGGCATGTTGACCCGATCAATCTTCGCCACGTTTGATAGCGGCACGGTGGTCGGCCCGTCTTCTGTGTTCACCGACAACGGCAGGTTGCGAAGCTGATCCAGCGACTCCATTTCGTTGTTTTCGTACTGAACACCAATGAAGAAATCGACGCCTGTTTTGGGGTCCACCCAAATCATGGGCGCGATGCCGGCACTCGATGAGAGCGCGGTCACGACATTTTCGGCGATGTCGCGCTGCGTCAGCCCCATCAACGCGGCGCGCGTCCGGTCTACCTTAATGTCCAATTGAGGGTAGTCCAGTGCCTGAGCGATTTGTACATCAACCGCACCGGGAATGTCCTGAATTTTTCGCACCACCTTTTCAGCTGCTGTGCGACACTTGGCCACCGATCCGGCAGAGACCTGAACGTTGATGGGAACGGGGACGCCCTTATTGAGCGTGGCATTGATGATGCCGCCGGTGACAAACAGGAATTGCTCCTGGGGGAAACGTTCTTTCAGAACCTCTCGTAGTCTTTCAACATATTCGAGCGAGCTTGTGGTGCGACCGGCCTGCTTGAGATTGGTGATCAGGAACGCAGTGTCGGGTCCCGTATTCGGGCTCAACACGGTCGAGAACCCCGCTCCTTTCCCAACGGGTAACCCGATATTGGAGATGATGTTGCGAATCTCGTTTTCCGGAATCACTTCCTCGATCGTCTGTTCAATTCTTTCAACGAGTTTCTCAGTTTCTTCAAGGCGGGTGCCTGGAGTAGTTTTGACACGAAGCTCAAATGTCCCGGCATCGACTGCGGGGAATAATTCGGTCCCGATGCGGTCGTACAACAGATAAGAGCAACCCACCAGTACCACTACGGCTGCGATTAAAGGTACGCGAAATCGCATGGAGAATTGGAGGAGTCGGTTAATCAATCCGGCATTTTCAGTTTGATCTTTCGATTTGTCCTGGGGGTCTTGCGACGAGGCCTTACGACCTTTGGTCATCAATCGAGAGCAGAACGCTGGCACAACGGTCATGGCCACCACATACGATGCACCAATGGTCAGAACAGCCGCCAAGGCCATCGGTTCAAATAAATAACGGATCATGCCGGTGAGAAAAATAATGGGAATGAACACGGCCAGAGTAGTTACCGTGCCGGCGAGAACGGCCGGAGCGACTTCCGACGCGCCATCCCGGGCGGCATCGGTTCCGTTCTTTCCCATGTCCAGATGGCGAACAATGTTTTCAACCACCACGATACTGGCGTTGACCACCGCGCCAATAGCCAGCGCGATGCCGCCAAGAGTCATGACGTTGATGTTGTTGCCTGTAAAATAAAACCCAAGCATGCCCACCAGTATCGATAATGGAATCACCATCAGCACCGCCAGAGACGGTTTGAATCGGCGCAGGGTTAAGCCGACCACAAGAACCACCAGTATTGCCCCGATACCCAGTTCATATTGCACGTTTCGGATTGCGGAACGAATGTAACCGGACTGATCATTGACCAGCTCCACCTCGGTTTCTGCAGGAATGTCGCCACGCTCCTTCATCTTGGGAATTTCGCGTTCGATCCCCTCATAAATTCGATCCACCACTGCAATCGTGTTCTCGCCGGGTTCCCGC
>DUCD01000253.1:0-16934 GCA_012959985.1 Verrucomicrobiales bacterium
GAGTTGTTATTCGATCCTTCGAATTTGCTACTGCTCATGATTTCGTCTCTCTTTTGAGCCGCCAGGGGCAGTTCCCGGCTCCCTGTAGCGTAATGGAAACCTGCTTTGAGGTCACGAACTCAGAAACGGAGGATTATTGAGTTTTTATCCATTTTTTCCACTGAAAATGATTCCTACCCGATTTTCGGCAATCTTCTCAGCTTCATGGATTTAATGATTGAAATCGTGTCTCGAAAGAAGTAGGTTTGCATAAACAATCTTACCAAAGGCATCCTATGTATTTCGGTGTATGTTATCACCCAGAACACTGGGTTTATCCTTACGCAGGAACTCCTGAAGAACCGGAGTCAAGATGGGAACGCGACGCGGAGTTGATGGTGAACGCGGGAGTCAACGTTGTCCGCTTAGGAGAGTATGTCTGGGGACTCTGTGAACCGGAGGAAGGCCAATTCGATTTTGAATGGCTGAGACGGGTTATGGATGTCATGCAGAAATCTGGAATAAAGGTGGTTCTGGCAACGCCTACGGCTGCCCCTCCACTTTGGCTGACCGAAAAATACCCCCAACTTCTTCCGAAAAACGAACAGGGATTAACCCTTCATGATGGAACACGGCACGCCGCCTGCCTCAATAACGATATTTTCTGGGATTACTGTCAACGAATTGTCAGAGCCATGGCCGAGGCTCTCGGCAACCACCCTCAACTGATCGCCTGGCAAATCGATTCAGGGGTCGGCGGACACACCACCGAATTCTCTTTCAATGAGGAAAGCCAAAAGGACTGGCACGCATGGCTCCAAGCGAAATACGAAACCATCGATAAACTGAATGACCGAATGGGAACCCGCTTCTGGGCCCAAACCGTCACTAAATGGAGCCAGATGCCGATGCCGATGGCCGCACCTACGGTCCATAATCCAGCACTGGTTTTGGATTGGATGCGATTCTCAAGCGATACCATTTTCTCATTCATCAACATGCAAGCCCAGTTGCTCCGGGAATTGACACCCAGCATCCCAATCACGACCATTTTACGGGCATTATCCCGTCATTACGATCATTTCGATGTTGCTGAAGCTTTGGATTTCGTCGCCTTGGACAGCTATGCGACCGTTAAAAGCCAATCCGCAGAGAACGCCATGGAAATCGACATGATGCGGTCTTTGAAAAAGACGGGAGTCACCTTACCCGGGCAGGAAGGTCAAGGATTCTGGGTGATGGAACAGAAGGCCGGTCACGTCAATTGGCAGGATGTCAATTCTCTGGTGCGTCCAGGGGTCGTCAGATTGTTCACTTATCAATTGTTGTCCAGAGGTGTGGATGGCATCCTGTATTTTTTCTGGAGGCAACCCCGATTCGGTTCAGAGAAGTTTTATGGCGGCGTCCTGCCACACAACGGTAAGCCGGACAGCCGAGCCTACAATGAGATCAGACAGATCGGTGAGGAAGTGAAACTTCTGGCCCCCTTGCTGAAAGACTCCAAAGTCGAGGCAGAGGTTTGCATCCTTTTCAGCCATGAAAATATGTGGTCGCAGAAACAACCGATGCAACCCAATCGGAATTTCGATCAACGCGAGCATATCCTGCTGTATTACACGGCCCTTCACAGCCGAAACATCCCTGTGGATTTTGCGCGTCCAGGTGAAGACCTCTCTAAATACAAAGTGGTCATCGCCCCGTCACTTCAATTGCTGGCCGCTGGAGAAGCCGACCTACTAAAGCTATATGTCCAAAATGGAGGAACCCTGGTAGCCACTTTCAACACAGCCCTCTTCGATGAGTTCCACATTGCTCCGGATGACGGTTGCCCACACAACATGACGGATTTGTTCGGTATGGAAGTTGTGGAATTCGATCCCATTCCAGAGGACAAGGGAAACCACTTGATCGTCAAACCGCCCTTCCACTCCTCTCACATGAATTCGGCCAGAATCTGGTGCGACATCATTGAGCCGAAGGAATGTCAGGTTCTGGCTACCTACAGCAAGGATTTCTATGCGGGAAAACCCGCGATGACGATGAATGAATTCGGGCTGGGAAAAGCTATCTACGTCGGGACAATGAGTCACCGGGAATTTTATTTCGACCTGATCGAATGGTTGAGGCAGGAAAACAATCTATTTCCTCTGATGAAGGTTCCCAACCAAGTGGAAGTGAGCATGCGTAAAAAGGATGGAGTCAACATTTTCTTCCTCCTGAACCACCAGGACAGTCATGTCCGCATCAATTTTTATAAACCGATGCACGACTTCCTCACCGGTAACACCTTTACCGGTCAATACGATTTGCCTCCGCACGGCGTCCTTATTCTGGACGAGAAAACCAAATCCAAAGAGCCCGAGGATCCGACGGAAGAACAGGAAACCGCTGAACCCGTTGCTGAAGAATCTGAGACGGAATAAGGGAAATCCGGTATTTTAAATTGAATCTCAGATTCGATTCAACCGCTTCAGGGCGTTCTTGATGGTCCATCCCTCAGCCTTCAATGTTTCTTCTGCCTCCTGATAGTCCACTTCTGCCAAGTCCACGACAATTCGAATGGCTCGGTCTCTTAATTTGATATTCGAGGGATTCAAGTCAACCATAAGATTTTCAATCACCTTACCGGATTGAACCATAGCCAGCGTCGTCCAAATATTCAGGATACATTTCGTAGCGGTTCCGGATTTCAAGCGGGTGGAACCCGTTAGGATCTCAGGTCCGAGATCGGGAGCAATCACCAAGTCCGGTCGATATGTCCGTGGAACGATTAAATGGGGATTGAAACAAAGCATTACGGTTTTCGCACCTCGATGGGCCGCTTCCTGAATAGCTCCCCAGACAAAAGGAGTTCGCCCACTGGCTGCAATGCCTATCACCACATCACGGGCATGGATGCCTCGCGTCGAGATTACTAACTTCCCCGCCTGGGGATTATCTTCAGCCGCTTCCACCGAACGCACGATGGCCCGGCTACCTCCTGCAATAATCCCCTGAACCTGCTCCGGATCCGTGCGAAACGTAGGAGGGCATTCACTGGCATCCAGAATACCTAGACGCCCACTGGTTCCCGCCCCGACATAAAACAACCTGCCCTTGGTCGCAAAGGCCTGAGTAATCCATCCAAGCACTTTGGAAATCTTTCGACGCTCCTTCCACAAGGCTTCTGGAATTAGACGGTCCTCCTTCAACATCAACTCAACCCCTTTAATATCCGACATACGATCCAGTTTTTTCGACCTTGGATTTCTTTGCTCAGTCGGTGATGGAGCACGTTGCGCCGGCACTTCGAAGGGTTCCTCATCATTTTTCCCGATTAGGAAGTTTGCCGAAACGTATCCTGATCGACTTTTCCCTGAAAACAAGCCCCGTTCCTCCAAAGAGCACCCTGAATGCTGAACCGCCAATTTCCAAGCGCCCCAGACACTTTCTCGTTCCAGCTTCTCGATAATTGCATGAGGATGCCGATGCTGGAGTTTTCTCTGAATGGAAGCGGCAAAGCCAGACTGCCGGAGCAGGACGCTGCCCGCAAAAAGAAACCGAACCCCGTGAGAACCACGCACCAGGCGACGGTGACAATCCAAAGCGTCTTCCGTCAGGCGTTGCGCTGCATCCGAAACAATTCTGGAAGCAATGGCATCTCGGCGTTTTCGGAGTTGAAAGACAATCGGAGCCAAAGCGGCAATCTCCCCTTTATGGCTAGCATGTACCCACTCAATAAAATCCCTCGGGGAGTTTATCTGAAGTTCAGCAGCAATCAGTTGTCCCAGTTTCGGAAGGACTCCTGTCCGGTCATAATGTCGAAGACATTCCTTTACGGCAGTAATACTGATATCATAGCCGCTTCCAACATCCCCCAGCAGGTGTCCCCAACCACCGGCTCGAGCGGTTTTCCCGGAAAAACTGCGACCGTAGCAACAGGATCCCGTCCCACTAATCAGCACAATCCTGGCTCTCTCGGTTTTACTCCAATCATCTTTTGCCGAATAAATCGCTGTTTCCAAATCATGAGTAGGATAACAGGACACACCTTTCCAAACCTGCCCGGCAATCCGGACAATTCGTCCTTGCTGCTTTTTCTGGTAAGCACCTGCCAGACCAACAGCAACCGACCTCGGAACAGGCATTCGCTGATGAATCTCCCGGAAAAGGCTGAGGAGCTTACGATCTGAGATCAACTGCAAATTGCAGGGGCCGAATTCTTCACAAATCGAGTGATCCCCGTTTTGATCCGCCGACAAAGCAAGGGTTTTTGTCCCCCCACCTTCTATTCCAAGAAAAACTTCAGATGACATGCAACGTTAAACTAAGAAGAAAATACTGAAAAGCCAATCAAACTCCCCTTGAGTAATCGGCGACTCCCCGTAAGATCAGAAGCATGAGCACAATCGAAAAACAGATCTTGTCGGCTTTGATCAGACTGGAGGAAACCGTCCAACAAATTTCTCAGTCCTCAGCAGAAAAACCGGATCTTATGGGGTTGTTCAGTGAAATCGATTCTCTGACGGCAACGCTTCCCAAAAATACAGATCCGGAACTGCTCCATGTTCTTCACAAAAAGAGCTACCAGAAAGCACGGCTGTTTCTAGAGGGGAGAGGCACGGAAAATGCCAAGGGCGTCTGCCATCATTAAATTTCTAACTCGGCTTTCAAACCCGCCTAATCATTCTTGATTCAGTTCGACCAAACCATTGCGGCCATCGCCACTCCCATCGGAGAGGGCGGACTTGCAGTTATTCGTGTTTCCGGCCCGGAAGCCCTATCCATTGCTGATAGCTGCTTCAAACCGACTGGCAGGAACAAAGGGATTCCGTCTCAGGCAACCAGCCATACCATTCATTACGGCAACATCGTTCGTGACGGTAGAATAATTGATGAAGTGATGCTGAGCATCATGCGGGCACCCAGGACATTTACCCGCGAAGATGTCGTCGAAATCTCCTGCCATGGGGGCATCCTGCCGGCAAAAGCCGTTCTCGATACTTGCCTTGCAAACGGGGCACGTACGGCATTGCCCGGAGAATTCACTAAACGCGCTTTCCTGAATGGACGTATCGATCTCACCCAGGCAGAGGCTGTCATAGACTTGATCCATTCCAAAACGGATCAGGCACGCTCTGCGGCTACCGAACAATTGAGAGGTAATCTATCAAAAAAAATCGGAGAAGTTCGCACGGACCTGATGGCCGTTCTCGCCCATTTAGAGGCCCATATCGATTTTCCGGATGAAGATATTGCTCCGGATACAATGGAAGATCTTGTTAAACGCCTTAAATCGGGAATTGAGTTGATACGAAAACTGTCCGCCACCGCAACAGAAGGCCGAATTCTTAGAAACGGAATCCGAACGGCTATCATCGGACGACCGAACGCGGGTAAATCAAGCCTGCTGAATCAGTTACTCGGACACGACCGAGCCATTGTTTCCCCTACCAAGGGTACCACCCGAGACACGATCGAGGAAATTGCCGACATTCGTGGGATTCCGGTTCGATTCATTGACACGGCCGGACTCGGTGAAACCGACAATGAAATCGAAAAAGAGGGCATTCGTCGAAGCCTTGAAGTCTCCACACAGGCAGAACTCATTCTGCATGTTCTGGATTCGGGAGAAACCTTTTCGGATGTGGACCGTAAATACCTAAGTGAATTTGCACCCAACCACCGTATTCTAATATTGAATAAATCGGATCGCCACCAGTTACTCGACGGGAATTGGGAACAGGCAGCCTCCTTGGTAAAGACCAACTGCCTCAGTGGGGCTGGAATCGAAACCTTGAAAGACAAAATTGAAGAAGTGGCCTGGCAGGGCAGAATTCAGGCAGACATGAACGAAGTCATGGTTAATTCACGCCATCAGGAATCCTTGAAACGCGCACTGGATTCAGTGGAAACCGCACTGACAACATTAGAAGTGGACTCGTCCTTCGAATTGGTGGCTATGGACCTGCGGATCGGGGTCCAGGCTATTGGAGAAATAGTGGGGAAAACGACCACAGAGGATCTGTTGGACACTATTTTCAGCACCTTCTGTATCGGCAAATAAAGACTACTTATTCCCTGAACAGGGTAAGCTCAGGAGATCCGAATGGATTTGGCTTGTGTTGATCATTGGGAACCTTTAGATAATAGAAAACACCAGTTTGCGGCCTAATCAGACAATGTTCGGAACGGGAATAATTCTCTTTCGCCATGCCGCTCAGCTAATTCTGTCATGATGAAACAAGCTCTTACTTTCGGTGCAGTTGTTCTGCTATCTGCCTCACTTCAAGCAGCAGAGGAAACCTCCATTGATTTCTTCCGGGATATCCAACCCATTTTTGCGAATAATTGCTATAAATGCCATGGACCCGACAAAGAAAAAGGAGACCTCCGCCTCGATTTGTCAGAAATCGCCTTGGCGGCGGGAGAGGATGGAAATGCAATTATCCCAGGAAAACCGGATGAAAGTCTTCTTTTAACGCTCATCACCCTCCCGGCGGACGATGTGGACATCATGCCACCCAAAGGGGATCCCCTGACAAAAGAGCAAACGGATCTGATCCAAAAATGGATTGCAGAGGGAGCCATCTGGCCGGACACCCCGCCTGAAGGATTCGGCAAAACAGGCGTTGAGTTTGAAAAGGACATTCAACCGATTCTGGATGCCTTGAGCAAGGAGCAACAGGAAACACTCCGCCAATGGGTGGAACAAGGCGCCGAATGGCCGAAGGAACCCGAAGCCCCCAAACCGACCATTACGGTGCAACCGGTAGCCATCAAAGATTTTCTCGCTTCCATTGAAGGAAAGGAATTCAGCGGAACCGTCCGGCAAGTGGCTCAGAATGCTGATTTTGTAGAGGTTGATTTTCGCTTCCGCGATACCGATGATATTCCTGCGGCCGATCTTGAATTCCTGAATTCAATGGGTAAAAATATGATTTATCTAAACCTTTCAGGGGCAGAAATAGCAGACAACCACTTGGAGAGTTTCAAGGATCTCCCTCAACTTACCCATCTGCACCTTGAGAAAACCAAGGTGGAGGGTCCCGGACTGGCAAACCTCAAAAGCAGCGTTAATCTGACCTATCTCAACCTGTTTGGAACCCCTCTGACAGACGCAGGATTGACCCATCTGAAGGATTTTCAATACCTGAGAAAACTTTACCTTTGGAATACCAAGGTCACGGATGAAGCGGTAAAACAACTTCAAGCTGCCTTGCCCTTCTGTGATATAAACCGCGGATGGGATGGTCCGGTTGTAAAAGCAGTGGAGGAAGAGAAGAAGGAAGTGGAACAGGCGGCGGCTGAGAAAAAGGAAAAAAACACTCAGGAGCCAACCGTTACAAGTCTCCTACTCGATCTTTTCGGTTAAGGGACCGCTCAAAAATAAATTCACCATTTGACGGCGCTCCCGCCCCTTCGGGCTGGGGTGCCGTTTTTTTTTGAGTGCACCTATCCCTGGAGGATAGACTTCCCACATTATCCCCCCCTCTCAGAGGGGGGATGCTTATGTACAGCCTTCTCTTTTGAGAGGCTCGGCAGGCCTGAATATGTTTATGAATTGATCCGGAGCATCAATCCTCTAATTCTTCAAGTTTCTCGACCATCTCTGTTTTTACTCCTTTGATCCGACTCTTGATACCGTCGATGAATTCCATCCGTCGGGAGGCGACATCCGGGTCATCGGTATTCTCAAAATGGTGCTGATGTAATTTTGAATCGATCAGTTTTTCGATCAAATCCACAAATCGTTTAGTATCCATGTCAGGCTTTTAACGATTTTACCTGATTGGATCAATGAGGAATTCAAGGCTGGAAAATCGGTCGCTGTTACAGCTCAGGCAAGAAGCTCGCGAATCACCTTACCGTGAACATCAGTCAGCCTCCGGTCAATGCCATTGTTTCTAACGGTCAGGCGTTCATGGTCGATGCCCAGAAGGTGAAGCACGGTTGCATGTAGATCGTAACACCAAAATGGGTTAACCGCCTTCCAACCCCATTCATCGCTTTGCCCGACAAGGGTTCCACCGCGCACCCCTCCACCGGCCATCCACGTGACAAAAGTTCCTCCATTATGATCCCGACCCGCCTGCTGCTGACTGAAGGGCATCCTTCCGAATTCTGTCGTCCAGATCACCAGGGTTTCTTCAAGCATTCCTCTCACTTTGAGATCCTGAATCAATGCAGCAATCGGCTGATCGACCTGATCTGCCATATAGGGAAGTTCAACCGGAATATCTGCATGATTGTCCCAGTTGTTTTTCGGACCTCCAGGACCGCTCCAAACCTGAACAAATCGCACCCCCCGTTCAACCATCCTCCGGGCTAAAATACATCGACGAGCAAAATCCATCGTCGTCTCATGCTTCATTCCATAGTTTTTCCGGATGGATTCCGGCTCATGAGAAAGATCGAATACTTCAGGAGCACTCAACTGCAGACGGGCTGCCAGTTCATACGATTCAATCCGGGCTTCAAGTCGATCATCACCGCTTCGTTGCGCTTGGTGTTTTCGATTTAATTGCTGAAGCAGACGCCTTCCGGCAACTTCCCCTTCAGGCGTAATCTGCGACGATTCTTTTGGAGGAAAGAGATATTGAATCGGATGATCCGATTCAGCTTTGATGACGGTTCCTTGATGTTTAGTAGGCAGGAATCCGGAGGTGAAATTTCCAAGGTTGTTATAAGGAAGGCCTTTCGGATCAGGGAGGACGACAAATGAAGGCAGATTATCGGAAATGTTTCCCAGTGCATAGTTGATCCAGGCGCCCATACAGGGAAAGCCCGGCTGGGTGAATCCGGTATTCTGCATATAACTTCCCAGTCCATGAACATTGGTCGACGAAGTCATTGATACGATGAATGCCAGTTCATCCACAATGCCTGCCATATGAGGAAAGACACGGCTGACCCATCGGCCACATTGTCCATGACGACTGAATTCAAAGGGACTTTTGAGCACTTTGAAACCAGGAGAGCTGGTAACGGATTCCACTTTCTGTCCTTCACCTGGATTAAACCGTCGACCGTGCTCCCGTTGAAGTCGAGGTTTGAAATCAAAGGTATCCACCGGACTGACCCCTCCATTCATGAACAACTGAATAACTTGCTTCGCCCGGGGTCGATGATGTCTGACCGAATCCAAACCCCCTGCTTCTTCACCGCGAAGAAGCAGGTGCGACAAAGCCAAACTTCCAAAGGCTCCTCCGGTCGCGTGAAGAAAGCTGCGTCGGCTCAATTTTCTGATGCCGTTTTCAGGATTCATTTTCTAATCAACAAACACTAGTCTACATAATTGAATTCACTGCTGTTGAAGATCATTCGACATGCATTGGCCAAACCAAATTCCCGAGCATAGGATCCAACCGCCTCTAACTCTTCCGAGTCCGGACTTCTTGAATAGGACAATTGGAAAAGTCGCTGAATTCGATCCGTTAACTCGTCATAATGACGTTCAAGCTGTGCGGCTAAAAGCTCGCTCTGTCGGATCAGAAATCGGTTGTGCAATAAAGCCAGAGCGTGATGAGCCGTGACGGATTCAGAACGCTGAGGCGTGAGTTGCGATGCATCGGCACAATCCATAGTCTGCATAAAAGGATCCGGCACGGTGCGGAATATGAATCGATATATACTGCGACGATAGTTGTCGGGATGATCAGGATCGAATCCGACATAATCCAGAACAGGGGTAATGTGAACGCCTTTGCTGAGCAGAAACTGCCTGTCGGAAGCCCCCCCCATTTCCGTTTTCAAGGATCCACTCAGATAAATTATCGTATCCCGAAGAGATTCGGCATCGAGTCTCCTAAGTTTAGTTCTGCCAAATAGCCGATCAGTAGAATCGTCACCTACTGATTCCGGATTCAGTTTGGAAGCCTGCCGGTAGGTGGCGCTCAGAACAATCTGTCGATGCACTTGCTTGAGGGATCCTCCATTATCTCTGAGTTCACAGGCGAGCCAATCAAGAAGATCTGGATGTGAAGGAGAACTGCCCATGAACCCGAAATCGTTCTGGGTCTTTACGATGCCAACACCAAAATGGTGAGACCAAAGGCGATTCACCATCGAGCGCCAAGTGAGAACATTTCCGGGATCCGAAATCCATTCCGCCAGGGCACTCCGCCTGAGTCCTTCATCATCCGGATCCGGTATCGTAAACCGGGATTCAAGACCCTGAATACAGTCCGGCACTCCTGCCCGGGCCAGCTTCCCGGGGCGATGAATATCCCCTCGCAGTAGAAGATGAATCGGACGAGGTTTGAGTGCCGGTTTGAAATTGCCATTGGGCTCGAATGAACTGGAAACAGCAAAAACTTTGCTGGGTGAAGGAAGTTCTTCCAATTCCTTTTTCTTCAGGATAATCAAATCACGCCGCTGATGGGGATTCAGATCTGAATCATTAAGCCAAAGATCGCAACTTCCATCTTTCTCTTTCTCTTTCTCTTTCGATTCCGATAAGGAGATTTCCAGCGAAGCAATTTCACGCGTGAGAAGAATCCGACGTTGATAAACCTCCGGGACAACATCGTATGGACGATCCACCCGATCCACACCGGCAAACACAGCTTGAAGAGCGTAGTAATCTTCACTGGAAACCGGATCGAACTTGTGATCGTGGCATCGAGCACAATGAACGGTAAGACTGACGAAAGTGGACATCGTCGTCATGATCATATCGTCGCGATCCAGATACTGCGCAATTTTCTTGTCAATGGTTCCATCCTGGATTCCCATTTGAGAACTACTGTCCCACGGCCCCGAGGATAGGAATGCAGTGGCAACGGTGGCTTGCGGATCCTGTGGATACAGCACATCTCCGGCAATCTGCTCCTTGATGAATCGGGCAAAAGGCTTGTCGGTGTTGAAAGACTGGATGACATAATCGCGATAAGGCCAGGCGTTCTCCCGAATGGCATCCTCATCATGTCCATGAGTTTCGGCAAAATGAACCAGATCCAGCCAATGCCGAGCCCAACGTTCACCGAATCGGGGTAGACTCAAAAGATGATCCACCAATTGTTCGTAGGCATCGGGATCAGGATCTTGAACGAAAGCCTCAACTTCCTCAGGAGTCGGCGGCAGCCCAATCAGATCAAAACTCAACCGTCGAATCAACACCCCGCGTGAAGCCGGCGGAGAAGGATTCAGGCCAGCAGAATCGAGCCGCGAAAAGATAAAGGCATCGATGGGAGAAAGAACCTGTGCTGCAGAATCCGGTTCGGGAATCTCTGGACGGTCCAGAGGCTGCAAAGACCAGTGTTTCGTTTTGGGATTCCGTAGGTCTTCTTTGGACTGAAGGCAATTCACGCCAACAGCCAGGGAAACTACAACGCAGACCCAGCTCAGCCTCATCGCATATCCGTGGCTGAAAGATTGGATAAGGGAATTACCCGGGGACCTGAGATTCCACCGCTTCATTCATCAATCCATTCTGCTTCGACGAACGCATCGTGAAGCATTTTTTCTGTCGCGGACACACCCTGTGTCCAGTCGATCAGCCGTCAACTATATCCGTACTGCGTTACTGAACGAACTTTCCGGTCAACGTCCAGACCATTGATTCGCACTGTCGGACTACCTACGAACTTGTAACGTTCAACGTCCTCCTCAGTCTTCACAACGATTCTCTGAATATAGATATTGAGATTAATCTTCTTTGCGTATTCTTCAACAAGAGCGACCGCTCTCTCCGTATTGCCTCAGTCTTTGGATTGTAGAATGGTAATGATTTTCTTCATTCGGTGATCCGAAAATGAGTTTTCTGCGTCATTGGATGCGCTATGATTAGCACATGAAGTCAGTAATGCCGGCAACATTACTAAAAAGGAGAGGGCATGGAGTTTTTTCATTTTAATTTTGAGTGAATCCGACCTTGCGGACCCAAAAGCCCCCATCTTTTTTATACAGTTTAATTGTTGAATTTCTCATGCAGTTGAACTCAACCCCCTTGAACTTCAGGATTCATGTAGCGCTCCATAAGGATTCTGCTACAGAGCTTCACCTTCTCTTTGTCTTTGATGCGTCCGATCAGTCGATGGTAACTGTAAAGCACTTTAAACAGGTGCCCGCTGGCTATCCAATCATCATTCGGATTGTCAGTCAGGTTCCACTTTCGGTTCCATTGGCCCTGGTTCTGCTTGTTGTTCCAATAACTATCACTCATGACGGCCTCTAGTGCGGCCCGATTCGCCGGCACATCAGTTGTGCCGGCAATTTCCGGAAAGGGAACGCCTATGTGAACTCGGTGACCGGTATGACCTTCCTTGGCCAAGTCCGGATACCCCATTTTTTCCAAGTTAACCAAAGCCTCAGTATGAGTCGTCATGTGGGTGAAATTCGGTCTCCGGATCGAGGGGCGACCGAGCAGGCCCTTGAACCGAATCAGACTGTCAAAGGTGGCCTCGATCATGGCTTGGGAGTCCGGGTATGGTTTAGCAGCCGTCTTGTCTTCGAGTTTTTCCGGTTTTTTCCTGCCAATCTGGCGGCTATGACCGCACAACGCATCGATCAGAGCCGACTGGGCCATGTAGGGAACATCCCGAAGGGCCTTCGTGGATAATGAGGTGAATATCACCGCATGGCCGTGCGCACGCAAACCACCCTTGATCGCAGGCAGCAGTGCTCGGGGTAACGCCTCGATCAAAGTTTCGTCTACGGATTCCTTTGGGAAAGGAGCAAATTGTGCTGACCGTAGTCGAATGACGGCGTCCAACGGCTTCTTAATGCCCGTGGTTATTGATTCGTTAAGACGATTTTCAGTGCATAAATAATAGCCGGCAATAACACCCGCGCCCCAATGAGCATCGAACCAGCCCTCGGCTCGTGCCATGCCGGTAAGCCCCAGTTCGAGATAAGACTTGTCCAGCGAGTGGTTTTTCACCGGATCCGTTTCCGCAGGATTGGCCGAGTCACCAAACGCGCCGGGAATGGCGAGGCCACCGATGATACCGGTGGATAGCTTGAGAAATTCCTTTCGATTCATTGTGGTTCATCTTTTAATTGTCTGACATCATTTTTGGACTGTAGCAAACTTGCTTGAAAAAGGGCAGAAGGAAAGCGGAACAAATCTTCTTGTCTGTATTGTGTAGTCATCGGATTCTTAGCATTTGCGAGAAAACTTCAAATAGCATGAGTTAATAATTCTCACTTTTGTGGGAATATATCTAAATTGTTTGAAAACCTTGCTCACGGTGGGTATAGGGTTGAGGGATTAAGAGTTGAAGCAGATTCAAGGGGAATGTGAGACATTCTATTCCGGTGCAAGATGGGGAATGCCATATTTCTCTCGCATTCTGTAGGCTGATCCTTTAGGCAGATGTCACTCAATCTCATGGAACCATTCTGGAAGGAATTCATCACCGGCGTTGCCGATACAGTCTGGGGGACACCCCTGCTGGTATTACTCCTTGGTGGTGGAGTGTATTTTGCGGTTTTCTCTAAATTGATTCCCTTCTGGTATTTGCGCCACGCCATCTTGATCACGATGGGCAAATACGACAGCAAGAATGACCCCGGAGATATTACCCATTTTCAGGCACTCTGCAGTGCATTGGCCAGCACCGTTGGAGTCAGCAATATCAGCGGTGTGGCCATCGCGATTGTTACCGGAGGACCGGGAGCCGTTTTCTGGATGTGGGTTTGCGCCATCGTAGGAATGGCAACCAAATTCTTCACCTGCACACTGAGCATTCTCTACCGCGGAAAAGATGACGCCGGGCATATCCAGGGGGGAGTTCCGTATTTCATAATGGAAGGTCTCGGTCCAAAATTTCGTCCGTTGGCCATTTTTTTCTGTATTGCCGGACTGTTCGGATGCCTGGTTTTATTCCAGGCCAACCAACTGACACAAATCATTCGAGACCAGATTTACGCCCCTCAGGGGTGGTTTACCGGATCAGAAACACAGACTCAGCTTGGCAATGCCCTCGTGGGCTTCGTTTCTCTGGTATTTGTTTCTTGCGTTATTTTTGGTGGCATCAAACGCATCGGGGTAGTCGCATCCAAAATGGTCCCCATGATGGTGGTTCTCTATCTGCTGATGGGATTCGTCATCGTCCTAAAGAACTTCTCATCCATTCCAGAGATGCTCTCCTTGATTCTGAATGACGCATTCACGGGCAACGCGGTAGCTGGAGGTGCCGTCGGAACGGTAATCCAGACGGGGGTGCGTCGGGCCGCCTTTTCGAATGAAGCAGGTATCGGAACCGAAACCCTGGCTCATGGTGCGGCCAAAACAAAGGAACCCGTTCGAGAGGGCTTGGTAGCCATGATGGGACCCTTCATCGATACCATCGTTGTTTGCAGCATCACGGCTTTTGCCATCCTTTCCACTGGCGTCTGGAAAACGACCGAGTCAAGCGGCATTACGGTCACTTCCCAGGCATTTGAACAAGCGCTACCAGGGATCGGCCCTAACCTACTTCTCTTATGCGCCATCGTCTTCAGCCTTTCCACCATGATCGGATATTCCTACTACGGAACGAAGTGCTCCGGGTTTCTTTTCGGTTCAAAATCCAAAAAGTACTACAATGTCTTTTATGCCGTTACCATCATTCTGGGGGCGATGGTATCCTTGGATACGGTCATGAATTTCCTGGACAGCATGTATGCATTGATGGCCATCCCAACGATGGTCGCCACCCTCCTCCTGTCACCCAAAGTCATGAAGGCCGCAAGGGAATATTTTGCACGTCTGAAGGCCGAGTCGAACAGTTAATGGCGAAAATGCCGGTAACTGGTGAACGCCATAGCAAGGCCTCTCTCATCGGCTGCATCAATCACTTCCTGATCGCGCATGGATCCACCCGGTTGAATTGCCGCTGTGGCACCCGCCTCAGCGGCAGCAATCAAACCGTCGGCAAACGGAAAGAAAGCGTCACTGCAAACGACGCTTCCGGCAAGAGATAACCCGGCTTCTCCAGCTTTCCATACAGCAATTCGACTGGAATCCACTCGACTCATCTGTCCTGCCCCCACCCCGAGTGTCCGATCATTAGCCGTATAGATGATCGCATTGGACTTCACATGTTTTACAATTTTCCAGCCGAACATCATGGCGTGCAGTTCTTCATCGGTCGGCTGCCTTATTGTCACAATTTTCAAGTCAGACTCACCCACCATCTGCCGATCCTTTTGTTGAACAAGATAGGACCCTGCCCCGACCGATCGAACATCCTTATCAGAACCGTCCTGAGGCCATTGGACTATCTTAATAAGGCGAAGGTTTTTCTTTTTCTGTAGAATGGACAAAGCACCCGAAGAAAACCCGGGAGCAACAATGACCTCACTGAAGATTTCGGAGATGGAGGAAGCGGTAGCCTCATCCACCTCGGTATTCGAGGCAATGATACCACCGAAGGGTGCCTTCTTATCAGTTTCAAAGGCATTCTTCCAGGCAGTGTTCAAGCAATCACCCTGCCCTACCCCACAGGGATTGGTATGCTTGAGAATCGCGAGCGTCGGAGATTCATCCTTGAATTCGGAGATCGTGGAAGTAGCGGCTGTCAAATCGAGAATATTGTTAAACGACAGGGCCTTGCCGTGCAGTTGTTGAAAAAAATCATTGAAATCCCCATACAAGGCCGCCGCCTGATGAGGGTTTTCCCCATATCTCAAGGCCTGTGTCTTAGGTGATTCCAGAACTAGTAATTCCGGTAAACTGGTTTCGGATTCCGCATCCGTAACCGAATACGCCTTTTCGAAGTGCTCGGCAATGACCCGGTCATAGGCAGCCGTCCGGGCATAAACTTTTACCGACAAGCGTTTCCGTAACTCCAGAGGCGTGTTCCCTGAACTCTGGATTTGGTCACTCACTTCAGCATAATCCAATGGATCGGTCACAACCGTCACCGATGTATGATTCTTCGCCGCACTGCGCAGCATGGAAGGCCCGCCGATATCGATATTTTCTACCGCCTCTTCCACGGTCACACCGGATTTACGAATAACCTGCTCGAACGGATATAGATTGACCACCAGCAGATCGATAGGAAGAATACCATGTTCCGCTGCCGTCTCAACGTGGTCGTTCAAGTCTCTCCGAAACAATAGCCCCCCATGAACCTTCGGATGAAGTGTTTTTACCCGACCATCCAGCATCTCGGGAAAACCGGTGAAATCGCTCAAATCAACGACTTCAATTCCCTCGGACCGAAGCATGCGCGCCGTTCCACCGGTGGAAAGTATTTGAATACCAGCTGCACGTAGAATTTGGGCAAACGGAAGCAAGCCGGTTTTATCAAAAACAGAAATCAATGCTCTTTGGATCTTGGACATAAGGCCGAGGTATCTTCCATGAATACAAGCCTCGCCGTCAATTCAGTAATTATTGTGACCTGATGGCCACTGGTATAGATCCAACCAAGGGCAGTATTATTTTTGAAAAACTGAGACAATTTGCTCGTCAGTGTATCAAAACCCCCCTTTCTTATCGCTGGAATGCCTGAATCGGGACCTGGATCTCAGAACCTCACTCTCCATATCTTCAAATGTATACTTAGTGTCTGAGTGAAAACCTGATTCAGGCTTAGCTGCAAGGACAAACCGGCAATCAGGACGAGCGAATAATCTGCTCTATATCAGAAATCTGCGGAAAAACGATTGATTACCCCTAAAGATTCACTGGTCAAATTGTCTCTGAGCAGATAAGATACAGCCCCATGCGCAAGCGATTCGAATATCAATTGCAATTGGGACAGACCCCGATTGAGCAGATTGAATTTCCCCTCAAAAGCCGGGACGAACTTCCTCCGATCCTGGTAGGTCTACAGTGGATTTTCCTGACACCTGAAGTCAATGAGGAGATATTTCAGGCGCTGGAGCAGAAGGTTCAGGGAGACAAGCAGCAGACGGGGCGCCCGGGGATGGATCTATGGCATATTCTGGTATTGGGGATCACCCGTATCGGGTTGGACTGCGACTATGATCGGCTCGAACATAATGCCAATTACGACACCCTGTTGCGCGAGATTCTT
>DUCD01000253.1:17074-21830 GCA_012959985.1 Verrucomicrobiales bacterium
TAAGGAGTTTAAAAAAAAGACGACGAAAAAATCGAAGCCAAAACTGACAGTTACGTTCTGGAAACCAATGTCCATTTTCCCACCGACATCAATTTGTTATGGGATGGAGCACGCAAGTGCATTGAGTTGTTGACAGGGTTGAGTGAGAGTTTCGGAATCAATTGCTGGCGCAAAGCAAAGTATTGGAAAAAAGTGATCAAAGGCCAGATGCGACAAGTGGGCCGGATTAAACATGGCGGAGGAAAAAACAAAGAAGAGCGATTGCGCAAAGCCGTCAGAATCTATCTGAGTAAAGCTCGGGAACTGGAGCAGAAGGTTGCAGAGAATATTGAGGAATTATCGGCTGTTGTAACCAGTCAGCTTCAGGCAGCCGGATTGGGAGAGGCCCGGTATTTTCATCAGATGTTAATCAAGCATATTGATCTGGTGAAGTGCCGCATGCTTGAAGAGGAAACGATCCCTCACGAAGAAAAATCTTTTCCCTGTTCGAGCCTCACACTGAATGGATTAACAAAGGCAAACTGCACCCTCCGGTGGAACTGGGACATAAAATACTTATCACCACCGATCAACACCAACTGGTGCTTGATTACAAGGTGATGGAGAAAAGCGCAGACAACCGGGAGACCCTGCCGATGGCTCGGCGGCTCTTTGAGAACTACGGAGAGGATGCGTTTGCATCGATGAGTTTTGATAAGGGATTCAGTCGGGCCACCGACCGTGAGGAATTGGAACAGAAGGTTCCACTGGTGATGATGCCGAAGAAAGGCAGGTTGAGCGCTAAGGACAAAGAGCGGGAGATGACCCGGAAATTCATTCAGTTCAAGAACCGGCACAGTGCGATTGAATCGGACATTAACAGTCTGGAGCACCATGGACTCAGCCGTTGCCGGGATAAAGGGTTCAACGGCTTCAAACGCTGTGTGGGTTTTGGAATACTTGCTTACAACCTGCACCGAATCGGCGCTCGGCTGTTGGCAAAAAAGAGTGACCGGTCAGCGAAGAAAAAGGGGTTGAAGGAAGCCGCCTGAAAAAAGGCGTTTCGTAGCAAGAAAGAGGCATCGGAGGGGGGGATCTGTACTGAACAGGCTCTGATCGGGACAAATTTCCGACGGCCGGCAGAAAATGGAAATTTTAAGTCGTTGATGATCAATTTGTCGGTCCAGAAACATCAGAAATTTCACGATTGTTTGAAACAGGTCGTTTTCTCTCGGACACTACTTACGAAGAAAAGGACAATAGCTGAACCGATTATCTGAGGTTTCATAACTGGCTGATTTTCAGTTCCACAGTGCCGGATGACACAGAAAACTGGATATTGCTCTCCTCATTCTTGAAAAAGGTATTATTCCGATTCTTTGGTGTCTTGATGGGAGGCATAGACCTCTCAATCTGCCCCCCGCACACACCCTACTTCTTCGGCTAATAGCGAACTTAGCATTAGGAGGATTTTCTCACCATGGTGTGGTTTTAAGCAATCCTGATTAATCCGGGAAACCGAAAAGAAGCAGGTGTTCGATTCATCACAATAATTGCTGCTTGCGAAATTACTAGGTGGATTCCCTTGCCTGCAGTGAACCCAGCGTCAACAACAGGCCCAAACCGATCATAAAGGATTTCTTGATCATGTGGCGACGTTATTCAAATCGGAGGAAGCAGTAAACAGAAAAGCCCACATCGCTCTTCGTCGACTCAGCAGGTCCCCCACTCTCCCTCGGTTCCCCCAAAAATCGCAATCCCCCTTTTGGTCCTCGGCCTATCCGATTCGGATCCTCGCTTGGTGGAACAGGATGCCTGAGGTTCCCAAGGGTATTCGAACCCGAATCTGTTCCATAAGCCGAATCTGAAGCAGGATTAGAAACCGTTATGAGCTGAGAAGAAATTGCCTTCGATTTCCGCATGCACCCATATACATGATATAAGACCAATGCCGGGGGCCCCCGCTTAGGATCCCTATCGGCTTTGCTCATTGCCAACCCTTCACACTTCTTGATTACGTTGAGGGAGGAACCTCTTTTGAAATACCGCGAACAGGCTTTTCAACTTGTCTATTCGAAGGATCGTGACCAGGATACCAAACTCAGAATCGACTCAGCCTATCGGAAAGGACGAAATCCATGCATTCGGCGATATTTCCCCCACTCGATAGTTGAACTCCGAGGTTCAACCATAAGACATAATGAAATCAATGATAATTCGAAATAGAGTGAATCGGCAATGGACTCATGGATTACGATCGGGCCTCACGGTCTTGGTCTCGGCCGTTGCGTTTGGATTCGGTCCGGCGCCTGCCCATGCTCAGGACCCGCCACACATAATTTGGGTCAGCTTCAATCCAGCCAGCGACACGCCGGCCGATGATGCCCTTCCGGCTGGATTCATCAAAGCTCCCGACGGCGAGTACACCGAACTATTGGCCGCCAGCGGTGCGCGAGTGACCCGGTACCTCACCTCCACAGCCCCACCGGAGATTGCGGTGCTCGACGACGCGGACCTCATCATCATCAGCCGATCAGTGAACAGTCCCCATTACCGGGACGACCTTGCCACCGCGTGGAACAACATAGCGACACCGATCATGATGATGAGCGGTTATATTGTGCGAAGCAGCAGAATGGGTTTTACCACGGGAACGTCCATGGATGATATTGAGGAGACGATCCACTTGAATGTGGTGGATCCTTCTCATCCCATCTTTGCGGAAGTCGAACTTGATGCGCTCAACACCATGGTGAATCCCTATGCTCACATCGTCGAATTTAACGGCGTGGTTCAACGTGGACTCTCGGTGAACACCGCTGAGCCCGGTGGAAACGGGGTCATTCTGGCCACCGTCGGAACCGATGCCGATCCGACTTTCGGCGGTATGATCATAGGCGAATGGCAGAAGAATGACGTGGTGATGCATTCGGGGGGAGCCGAGACAGACAATTTGGCGGAACATCGCCTGCTCTTTCTCTCCGGTAGCCGCGAAATCGGCGGCAATGCAGTCTCCACCGCCGGCATCTTCGACCTCGACCCGGACGGTGAAACCATGTTTTTCAACGCGGTGAACTATATGGCGGGATCCAACCTCGTGCCGCCGCCGAAAGTGTCCAACCTTTCTCCGGCAGACGGAACGATTTTCGCGAATGCTTCCGACGGGTTCTCTTTCAGGGCCTCTTCGGCTGAAGACATCCCCGAGGACGGGGTTATTGTCCGGATCAACGGGGTAGACCTGTCCGGATCCCTTTCCATCAGCGGAATACCCAAGGCGCGCGAGGTGACCTATGACGGCCTGGAAGATAATATGGGATATTCGGTCGAGATCACGGTGACGAACGCGACCGGAACACGGGTGGTGTCCGTCTCCTTCGACACCTTCAGCGAAGACGGAAGCCTGATCATCGAGGCGGAAGAATTCAACTTCGCCGGTGGAGGCTTTTTTGACAATATTGTGCTCTGTAACGATTTTGGCGGCATTATCGAAGGCTGCTATTTCGACCGGGTCAGCGTTCCCGGCGTGGACGCCGTCGATGCCCTAGGTTTTTCGGATGATGGATCAAACTTAGACAGTCTGTTTCGTTATGGACCGGCCGCGGACAAAACGGAGGAAGTCGACACCTTAGTGTCGACCGATACTCAACGATCCAAGTTTGCGGATGCGCCCGAGGGCTCCCTTGGTCCGATTCGCGATTATGTGGTTGAAACTTTGAATCCGGACGACTGGCAGAATTACACCCGGACTATCGAGCCGGGAACCTATGTTGCGTATCTTCGAGTTTCCGCATCCACGGATCAGGAAGTCCAACTGGGCATCGTGACCAGCAGCCCGTCACAGCCCAATCAGACCGTCGAAACGCTCGGGTCTTTCCGGGTGACTGCCGGTGGCTTTAAAACCATACCGCTGACGATGAACGGCAATCTCAAGGCATTTGACGCGGACGGGCAACAGACCTTCAGGCTCACCGCTCTGGATGGTGGCGGCAACCTAAGACTCAACTACTTCTTCCTCGCTCCGTTCACTGAACCGGAGCTACCAAGCACACTATCCGCGCTGTTGAGTGACGGCGCGGTGACGATCACATGGACAGGTGGCACACTCCAAAGTTCGACTAATGTCACCGGCCCATGGACTGACCTGCCGAATGCATCCAGCCCCCATTCGGTGGCTGGGACCGGCGATGAGTTCTTCCGCACCGTGTCGGGGGAATGAGCATCGTCCAGGGTGAGCCTCAGCCGCGCAAATGCCCGTCCCAATACAGTCGCAACGGTCGCGACCGGGACGGGCACGTTTTCACTCGAGGGCTGGCAATGACTTTGAATGTGACCTATCGGGGGCTCGAGTCGGATTTCATGGGCGTCCTGTCCAAAGTGTAACTCAATTATATCGCAGTTTTACAGTTTTCAACCCCTGAAATCCAATAAATCCGATCCATAATCCGCAGCAGAATCTGCATTAGAAACCGTTATGAGCTGAGAAGAAATTGCTTTCGTTTTCCGCAAGCACCCCGTCCTGTCCAAATATTAGATCGAAGTCAAAAAAATGAACCGGATTTCTGCAATTCAAACCGTTCCTTTCATTTTTGTTCCTTATTGAACGTTATTTAGATTCATTTTCCCTCAAGGAATTGTGCCGATTTCGTATTCGTCCACTTTTTTGTTTTCGCTCCTTCATTCCGCTTCCCTTTTGTGAACTCTTTCAGGTTTAGGCTGCTTGCCGTTCGTAGTAATTCAGCACCCCTCCGAGTCGCGACATCTTTACATTTTTTCTACT
>DUCD01000254.1:0-16515 GCA_012959985.1 Verrucomicrobiales bacterium
ATCCCTTAACCGAATGGCAGTGGGGCTCGCTGTCCCGGCGCACCGACATTTTCCTTCAACAAGTGAGTCAGCGGTACGATGGGGACTGCGATCCCTCCCTGTTATTCATTCATCCGTTAAAAATTTCTTCAACTCTTCCGGCAGTTCCGGAGTGGCTCCTGCTTGTGAACAAACAAATGCCGCTGTCCTGCAGGCGTGACGGTTGATGTGGTCGATCGGAATACCAGCCAGGAGACCATGAGCCAATACGGCCGTAAATGCGTCTCCGGCACCTACCGTGTCCTTGACTTCAGTTGCAACACCACGGCACTCGCTGATTTCTTGTTTGTTGACTATGATGGCGCCCTCCGTTCCACGGGTCAGGGCAACCAGATTGAGATCGAAATCAGCACAAAGGGTTTTCAACCGATCATAAAGGTTCCTGTTACCTCGGGCTGGAAAAAGGATTTCCAATTCTTCGTCGTTGAGTTTCAATATATTTGCCAAGTACAGTGAATCATGAATCAGTCCCTTCGAGTAAAAATCCTGTCTGAGATTGACATCGAAAATCCGCAGACAATCGTGGGGGGTGGATTCAACAAATTTACGGATACATTCACGGGGTGATCGACTGCGTTGCCCGAGACTTCCGAAAGCGACCGCATCGGTCTTTAAAGCCAGGGCTTCATGCCTTTCTGACCAGTTGAGATGATCCCATGCTGCATTCGATGCGAAGATATAGGTTGCCTCTCCTTGTGTATCCAGCGTGATATTGACGGTACCTGTAAGTGAATCCTTGATGGCGACTGTATCGGTATCAATACCCCGGTTTCGAAGTTCTTCCAGTGCACGGGTGCCGAGTTCGTCTCGACCTACGGCGCTGACCATGGACACCGTTGCTCCCAACGCAACGGCGTGGGCCGAAAAATTTGCAGGAGCTCCACCGAATAGACGTCTGTCGGGAAATACATCCCACAGAATTTCACCAAGACCGACAATTCGTTTTTCTGAATTCATTTCAAGTTCAACTCGTTCGACAAAATCCAAACATCCCATGATGAAAACATCCACTGATCGGGCTATTTTCTCAAAACGGCCGTCCAGTCCATGTTCTTATCTCCAGGTGGTGTACCGATGGAAACCTTGTTACCGCCTTGGACTGATTTTACACTGCCCTGGACTTCATGGCTTCCTGTTCGAGGATTATACCAGGTGACTTTGAATGACCCACTGGCCCCTGAAAGATCAATATCCGTTGTACCACCTTCGGATAGGTAAATGACATAGACCCTATCCTTTTCTGCGAAACAATATTTGGAATTGTCGTTGGATGTATTGCCGACAATGACATCTGCATTGGACATTCTGTGGAAGGGGAGAGTTCGGAAAAAATTCAGCGCGTGGCGACAGTAATCCCAGCTTTGGTCCCGGCTTCGCCAATCCTGACAGATAAGGTCGTTCTGCGCGACCTTGTAACCGAAGTAGTATTCAACGCCGGCACCTCCTCCCATGAGAGTGCCCCAGAGAGTCTGTTTGCGAACATCGTGCTGGGTGTAAATCATCTCGCCGGAGCTGTCGTGACCATCAAAGCCTTGATAACCCAGATCAGGTACCTGCCCATGGGCGGCGGAACCGGATTCATCGAACGCCACCACCCAGGGTTTACCGGCTTTAGTGGATTCCTGAACCCATTTCACCACCTGCACATGAGTGTCCTTGATATGGCTGTTTTGAAGAGACATTCCGGAGAGGACGGATTGGTCCCCGAATAACGGCAGGTATTTCTTGTCCTGTTGGTCCGGGAAGGTATGGACAACGATCAAGTGGTCATAAGGATCCATGTCACGAATGTATTGCGCCATGGCTTTCTGCTGGGTTGTGCTTTGAGTGTTTTCCTCGCCTAGGTTCCAATTAAGAGCCAATTCATGAGAGAATCGGGCAATCAATTCGCGGCAGTACAGTTTTCGTTCGGGGCCCAGGTCTCCCCCGTCCAGCGACGTGGGAACCGTTCCTTTTTCAGGCGAATTGTGACCGCTGTTGTTGTCGTCCATCTCGGTCTCCTGCAATTTGAAATGCAGGTAATGCCCGAGGCTTGTGGCATGATCGAATATGATTCCCCACTGATCGAGCTTTGAACAGTCATAATGAAATTTGGCTTCGCGTTCCGTGAATGGCCAGACATTGTCGCCGTCCCCACCCGCATTGTAGGGAAGGAATGAGAAAACATTGCAACCCTTGGACGCCAGGTAATTGAGTGCCCCGATCATCCCTTTCCCCTTGCCGTTCTTCCAAATTGGATCACCGGTCTGCCAGTCCTTGATATGCGGCTTCCAGGATTTGAGCGGGACGGTTTTCCTGGCTGCCTGGGTGCCATCAAAATCCCGGTATGCCAGAAAGGTTTCAGGGGCGTCGGCACCCGCCTTGAGGAAGTATTCTCCATTGCCGGCGTGCTTCAGATAACGCTTGCCGACATATTGAAGACGGCCTTTGGAACGTAGGTCATTTCCGGTTTTGTCCGTCGGTAGGATATTAAAGGCACCGCTTGTACCATGGTGGGGTTGGATGCGGGTGGCTTCGGAAGCGGGATTCAGAGCCGCATCGACTCCACGTTCGAATTGCACGGTATACTTCCAGCGGCCGGTTTTGTCCGGCGAGAGATGAGCGCGCCACTGAGTGCCGGATTGTGCAGAAGAGTCTGCGGCATTACCGTCGGCGGCAAAGTAACCGGGAACTATGTAATCCGGCGTGCCGGATTCATGCTTGAAACGAATTGTCATGCGGTAATCACGGAAAGGGTTGGGACGATTGTCCAATTCATGGGCAAAGGGACCGTCGAGTGTCAGGGTGACCTTGTGCCATTGCATTAACTCACCGGAAATCTTTACCTCACCGGTGCCGTTCCCGCCTCGAGATCGCCCCAAAGCCTTATCTGGACCGGTGGCGGAGGTTGGAATCGAAACCTTTTTATCGATCTCGGATTGTTGGGAAAACCGTTCTGCCTTCGAAGAAACCTGCCCATTGACCTCTTCAATTATAAGAGATTCTTTCACAACAGATTGTGAGAGGTCGGCATGTTGAGCCATTGACGTATGGATCAGAAGTATTACCAAGCCGACGACTGTAATCTTTTTGAATAGGGTATGGGGAGCTCTCATAGCTTGTTCATCTATAATTTGATGTTGAATCAGAACAATTCTTTACCAGATGTTTCCATACGTCCATGTGTATTTACTTGAATTTCTTTACTGAATATGATTGACAGGAGGGTGGCAAGGGGGTGTCCTTTACGATATCCTCTGGGTTAAGTAATGAGCTGTTTGAATAGAAACCTGACAAGGCGGAAGGGTCGGACCTGCCTGTCCGACGGTTCTCCTGCCTTAACCCATTGTGACTCGCTTTCACTGCGGTTTCAACGGGGGATTCGATGGATCCTGTTCGGGAGTTTAATGCTGATCCCGGATTTGATGAGAGGAGCGGATTCTTCTGAAGTTCAAGGAGATTTTGAAAGAGTTGTTATTCCTACTTTAAAGGAGTTCTGCTTTAATTGTCATGGGGAAGCTAAAAAAAAAGGAGACCTCAATCTGGAAGGGCTTACTGATAAGCTTGTCTTTGAGAAGGATTTTAAAATTTGGGAGCTGGTGGTGGATATGTTGGAAGATAACGAGATGCCTCCCGAGGAGAAACCACAGCCGAGCCAGTTGCAACGACAGCAATTGATTTCAATTATTCGCGGGGAGTTGGATCTCATGTTTCGGCGGAATGCCGACGATCCCGGTCGGATTGTTCTCCGGCGACTGACCAGCGCCGAATACGCCTATACTATCGAGAATCTCACGGGATTGAATTTGGGTTTAGAGAAGACTTTTTTCGGAGAAGCCGTAGGCGGTGAAGGGTTTTCCAATGTGGGCGATGTGCAGTTTGTTCAGGATTCGACGATTGAACGGTACCTGGACGCTGCAAAAACCGTGGCATCCCATGCCCTCATTAGCTCTGGATCTCTCGCTTTCTACGAAGATCCAGGCAGGACGGGCCAGGAGCTTTCGGCGATCCACCGAATAAAGAACATCTATCGCGAGTATGGATTTCGAACCGGTGCCGGAGAGGGGGCTGAAGCATTTGGTCTTGAAGCGTATCCGAAGGCTTTCTATGCATTGTGGCGTTATCGGTATCGAAACGAAATCGGGGCCCATTCCCTTACCCTTGGGGAGTTGGCTGATCAAGAAGAAATATCACATCGCTTTCTCAAGCACATTTGGTTCGTTTTCAATGATGCTTCATTGGTGTTTCCGAGCACGGAAATTGTAAAGGCGTGGCGAAGTCTTCCTGCTCCAGGTGACCTCGCGGGCTCAGACTCGTCGAGCGAAGAATCGATCAAGACAGCCTGCAAGGATATATATACTCTTCTGGCGGGTTGGCAGACGGCTTTAGCTGCCACCTCGCGTAATGATGAGGAGTTCCCCGTGCTGACGGAAGGTGCGTTTCGACCTACTATGAATCATAATTTCAGAATGCGGATCAATTGGCCGGTCGGAGCAACCATGGCTTCTGTGGAGATCACAGTCATTCCAGCGGAAAGCAGGGGAGATCCGAAGCCGGCAGTAGTGTGGAAACAACCTCGTGTGTTATTCCGCAGTACCCTACCCGCGGTAGGGAAAGGGCAGCAACCACGACGACGATCCGTGAGAAAGTCTCTGAAGGAAATTGTTTCCGATGAGTCCTATATGAGGCTGAAGTTTGGGCAGGGCGTCGGGGAAGCATCCATTGGGGCTGAAGATTTTATGACCTCAGGTGCCACGGTACTTTCGATCGAATTTCCTGTCCCCGCCGAATCACAGGGTGCCTTCCTGACGGTGGAAGTCAAACTTGATATTGAGAATGGAGACGATTGTCTTGTCCGATGCATTGTTTCGGACGGTATTGTGGAAGGAGAAACAGCAGCATCAACCGGGGCATCATCAGCGCTTTTGGCGAATCCCAATGGGCCTCTGGTGGAAACATGGAAGTCAGGGGTTTCTGAGCTTGCACGGATGCTGCCACAGGTTTCTCAGCGCGAACCGACGCCGTCGGACCGCGATCCGATTCCGGCACCATTCGATAATTCCTACAACAATCCGGAGCGGAATGAATTTCACTATATCATTAAATACCATCGCGACGATGCGTTTCTCTCTGATCACATTCTCGATGATTCGACGCGTGAGAAGCTTGATGAAGCCTGGACAGATCTGCTGACCTCATTCGATTACCACGAGACGTATTTCGATTTTATCGTGAATAAGCTCGAATTGGATTCAGAAGGACAAAACGTAGGAACGATCAGTCAAAGTTGGATCGATGGACTTTCGGAAGAATCCCAGGCATTAGTCCAGCGCATTCACAACCACTACAGAGCATCACAGCATCGCTTAGGTGCGGTTCAGGAAGGGCATCTTAACGATGTGATGCAGTTTGCGAAACGAGCATGGCGTCGGCCATTGAGTGAAGCCGAGGAGAGTCGATTGAAACGCTTCTACGCCAGTATACGTGAAGAACACGAACTGAATCACGCTGATGGGATTCGCTCTTTGCTAGCTCGCATTCTCGTTGCTCCCGCTTTTCTTTATCGACTGGAATCCCCTCCCGAGGGCTCGGGGGTGCTCCCCTTGTCGAATTGGGAAATCGCGAGTCGTTTGAGCTATTTCCTGTGGTCTTCGAATCCGGATACAGAGCTCGAACGAGCTGCGGCGGCCGGTGAACTTAGAAATTCCGAACAGCTGGCGGCCCAGGTGCGACGGATGCTGAACGATCCCAAAGCGCGCCATTTGGCCATCGAGTTCTTCGGTCAGTGGTTCGGGTTTTACCGTTTCGATGATTATCGAGGAATTGATACCGGACGTTTTGCTGAATTCGACGACGAACTGAAATTGGCCATGTATGATGAGGCTGTATCGTTCTTTGAATACATTGTCCGTGAAGACCGACCGATCGGAGAAGTCCTGTTTGCCGATTATGCGTTACTCAATAAACGCTTGGCCCAACACTACGGCATAGAATCCGATTCTCTACTCGTAAACGAAGTGGTTCGTGTCGAAGACCTTCGTCGATTTAAGCGGGGAGGTTTGCTGCAACTCGGTGCGGTGTTGGCTGGCACGTCTGCCCCTCTGCGAACCAGCGCGGTCAAACGGGGCGATTGGATTCTGCGTCGAATTCTTGGGACGCCCGTTCCGCCACCGCCTGCTGACGCGGGTTCGATCGATCCAGATGATGTGCTGGCAGATGGCCTCACGGTTCGCGAGAGATTGGAAGCTCACCGCAGCGATGCAACCTGTGTCAACTGCCATTCACGAATGGATCCTCTTGGATTTGCATTGGAGCATTTCGATCCCATCGGTCGTTGGCGGGATACTTATCGAGATGGGCAGGCTATTGATGCTGCTGGAGTGCTCAACAGCGGCAGGGAAATTTCGGGTTTGGATGGATTGCGCGATTACTTAAAGGAGGAGCAAGCGCTGTTTCACCGTAATTTCTGTGTGAAGCTGCTGGGGTATGCTTTGGGACGTGGTGGACTCGTATCCGATCGCCGATTACTGGATCAGATGACAGCAAGTATTCAGTCGGATAACCATTTTTCTAATCTAGTTTTACAGATTGTCAACAGTACTCAGTTCCTCAATCAACGCGGCCGGGCCTATTCCGGCGACAAGGCTGAAAATGCTGGAGTGGCACTTCTAAAGGATAAATAATGATGACACCTGCAAATCGTTCTCAAACCGGTGTTTCCATGTCCCGTCGGGCGTTTCTTCGGAGCGCTGCCGGGGTTTCACTGTCGCTGCCGTGGCTGGAATCGATACCGTTGCGTGCGGTGGAAACCGGAAAGCTGATAAAAAATGCCGTAGCGATAAAAGCACCGGTACGATTCGGTTGTCTCTATTTTTCGAACGGTGTCGAGCCCATTCATTGGTGGGCCAGAAAAGTTGGTGGAAATACGGAAATTGGTCAGGGACTGAAACCTATACAACCTTATCTGGATGACATTGTTTTTCTGCGCGGTTTGTATAACGAGCAGGCTGTCGCACATAGCAGTGCTCACCTGGGGCGAATTCCCAATCTTCTGTCGGGTGCGTGGGTCAGTACCGACCAGAACGATATTCGTGCGGGAAGAACAATGGATCAGGTAATGGCTCAGCATATCGGAGGTCAGACGACGGTCCCGAGTCTAATCCTGGGGATTGAGCCGACGGAGCTTCGTCTCGAGGACGGGCTGTCCATGCTCTATGGTTCCTGTGTTTCATGGGTGTCGGATACCAAGCCCGCTATGAAGGAAATCTATCCGGCGCGTGTCTTCGACCTACTGGTCGGCGACGGCAAAGGAAGACGACTGGATCGGAGTATACTGGACCATGTGATGACCGATGCTAAAGATCTCAAAAAACGGATCGGAATAGACGATCGTCGGAAACTTGACGATTTTATGGAATCCATTCGTGAGGTTGAGAAACGCATCGAACATGCATCAAAAGATCAACGACTTGAAGGATGGCGTCCCTCGTTGACGGCTCCTGACATGCTTCGTCCGGCGGACCCGTTGCCTCAGAACGTTCCGGAACACATGAAGTTGATGTTGGATCTCATTGTTCTAGCTTTCCAGATGGATAAGACACGCATCGCAACCTGCATGCTGAATAACGACTTGTCTCAAATGAATTTCGGATTTCTGGAAGGGGTGCAAGGCAGCCTTCATCTGGACCTGACCCACAACGGACACGATCCTGAGAGGGAGGCCATGTATCTGAAAACCAATCAATTCCATACACGGCAGTTTGCCTACCTCGTCAACCGGATGAAGGAGATCAATGAAGGCGAGGGCTCTTTGCTCGATAATTCCATGCTCCTGTTCTGTTCGAACTTATTCGATGGCGATAAACATCAAGCGGATCATATGCCTATGCTTCTTGCTGGACGTGGAGGCGGAACTCTCACTTCAGGTCGCATCCTCGATTATATGGAACGCGGCAATGAAAACCGCCGAGCTTGCAGTCTGTATTTGTCTCTGATGGATCGGATGGGGGTCAATCTATCAAGTTTTGGAGATTCCAGTCGGCGGTTAGCCGATGTGTGATTCAATGTTTAGGGCGAGGGCAGAGGACACTGGTTCCAGACCTTTCCCACCGTTTGGAGGCATTAAGAAAGAATGTGCCTGATGACATCTCCGTGAACATCGGTTAGGCGACGTTCGATACCGTTATGGCGAAAAGTGAGGTGCGAGATTCACAAATATATTTGGATTTAAAGAAAAATGTTTATATTTACCCATTTCGAAAACTCGAGCATAGAACCCGTCTACCCATATGGAAGTATTACATACTCACTTGATTGCTCAGTTCCGAAAGATTCAAAAGTGATCCATCCGCAGCCCGATTGACTCATATAAAAAGGACACCTAGAGGTGATTCAGCGTTCTGGCGAATCTGAGGTGTTGATTGAAAGTCGAAATGCAGCTAATCTATGATGATGACTGCCGTTCGTTTTCTTTATACCGCAACCGTTTTCGTTCTTGGTGCTTTGTCCATTTCTAAGGCTGATACACCTAAGAATCCCAATTACATTTTTATAAGCATCGATGATTTGGGCTATGCTGACATCGGTCCGTTTGGTTCCCAATTGAACCGGACGCCTCACTTGAATCGTATGGCGAAGGAGGGGCGCAGGTTGACCAGTTTTTATGCGGCTCCAGTATGCTCCCCATCGCGTGCCGCGTTGATGACGGGTTCCTATCCGAAACGTGCGTTGCCGATTCCGGGTGTTCTGTTTCCCGCATACGATCACGGTCTTTCACCGGATGAGGTGACTATTGCCGAGGTGCTCAAGACAAAGGGTTACGCCACTGCGATTATCGGTAAATGGCATTTGGGCGATCAACCGGAACTGCTTCCAAGGCGCCAGGGATTCGATTACTGGTTCGGTCTGCCTTATTCAAATGACATGGGCCCGGTGGAGGACGGCATCAAGAGCAGTCTCGGTCAACCCTTGCGCAAAGTCCGGTCCGGTAAAAAACAGCAGCCGCCATTACCGCTCATGCGGAATGAAACGGTCCTTAAACGTGTCCTGCCCGATGACCAGCAGGCGATTGTTGAACTTTACACAAATGAGGCCGTTCGGTTTTTAAGAGAAAACAAGGATCGGCATTTCTTCCTTTACCTCCCGCATTCCGCTGTCCACTTTCCGATTTACCCGGGTAAAAAGTTCGCGGGCCAATCTCCCAACGGCATTTACAGCGACTGGGTCGAGGAATTGGATTGGAGCGTGGGGCGTGTGCTCGATACCGTCCGGGAACTGGGGTTGGACCGGAAAACATTCGTGATTTTCACTTCGGACAATGGAGGAACTCGTCGCGGTTTGAACACACCCTTGCGCGGCCACAAGGGAAGTACCTGGGAGGGAGGCATGCGAGTGCCGACGATCGCATGGTGGCCGGGTACCATTCCTTCCGGCACCTCGACGGGTGCCATCACCGGAATGATCGATATCCTTCCGACCTTTGCAAAATTAGCGGGAGCCGAGTTGCCGGCGAATCGCAAACTGGATGGCGTTGACATCTGGCCGCACATCGTGGGAAAGGTGGACGCAGCTCCCGCGCATGATGTGTTTTATTACTTTCGAGGTTTAAAGTTACAAGCCGTTCGGAAAGGGCATTGGAAATTACACTTGGCCAAGAAGCAGCTGTTTCATCTCATCAAGGACATTGGTGAAACAAATGATGTGTCCGCAGTAAATCCGGATTTGGTGAAGGCGCTATTGGCAGTGGCACAGGAAATGGACTCTGATTTGGGACTTGAAGGAAAAGGGCCGGGTTGCCGACCGCTTGGTCGGGTGAAAAACCCGCTCCCATTGATCAACCCTGACGGCACGATTCGTAAGGGATTTGAGTCGAAGTAGGAGGAGGTGGCAATTCTTTCGCTGTTTCCTCTTGCCTCGCTCCTGATCCAATGCGCCGAATTCGTCGCATGTACTCCATAAACCTATCGGAATATCAGAGCTTTTTGAACAAACGCGTCAACAGTCTGGAGTGTGCACGAAGATGTCGCCGCTTTCCGTTTGATGACCAGATCAGGTTTAATCAAAGGCAACCGGCACGTTGTGGACAGCACCGAATGGCAGTAAGTTAAGGAGGGTAGGGCGTGCTGTGCCAGCGCGCCGCATACCGTAATGAATACTGAGCTAGTCGGGGCGATTTCTCAATGCTAATGCTCCTGCTTAATTTCACTGCTCAGGCGGCGCGTTCGGAGAGCGAGCCCTACCCCGTGAAGCTGCCATTGGAAGAACACTGGGAAATTCCATAAATTCTGGTTTGATCGACGCATTCGGCATCAGCCCGATCCAATGAAATCAAATCCGCCAATGTGTATTTGGAATCCTCGACTTTGTTCTAAAATTTCATTCGAAGTGCGGCTTCCAATTTCATGCAATCGGCGGCGAAGCGGCGAATACCATCGCTCAGTTTTTCGGTGGCCATCTGGTCTTCATTATGCATCCAGCGGAAAGCGTTTTCATTCAGTGAAATTCTTTCCTCATCACAGGATGAGGCTGCATTTTCCGAACGAAGTTTACAGGGCACTTCTAAGCTACTGTTTTGCAATTCTTCAAGAAGGTTGGGACTGATGGTGAGCAGGTCGCAACCCGCGAGTTCGGTGATTTCACCGATGTTGCGGAAGCTGGCACCCATGATCTCTGTTCGGTAAGAATACTTTTTGTAGTAATTGAAAATCCGAGTCACCGACTGAACGCCGGGGTCCTCATGGGGTGAGTAATCGGATTTGCCAGTGTCGGCTTTGAACCAGTCGAGAATACGACCGACAAAAGGAGAGATGAGTTGCACTTCCGCCTCAGCACAGGCCACAGCCTGAGCGAATGAAAACAGCAGGGTCAGGTTGCAATGAATACCTTCTTTTTCCAGTTCTCGGGCGGCAGTGATTCCTTCCCAGGTGGAGGCCAGCTTGATCAGGATGCGCTCGCGGTCGATTCCCTCATTTTCATACATTGAAATCAAAGTCCGCGCTTTTTCTATGGAGCTCACACGGTCGAAACTAAGCCGGGCGTCCACCTCTGTCGAAACGCGGTGACTGACAATTTTTAAAATTTCACAACCGAAGGCCACCGACAATCTGTCCATCGCCAATCCCACATTGGGATTGATTTTGGAGGATTCCTGACGAGTGTCCGCGATGACCTTATCGACGATCTCACTGTATTCCTCCATGGAGGCTGCTTTGAGTAGCAGGCTGGGGTTCGTGGTCGCGTCGCGCGGTTGGAATTGTTGAATATCTGCGAAATCACCGGTATCAGCGACGATGAGGCTATGTTGTTTCAATTGATCAAGCGAATGGGCCATGATGTTTTGTTTTGGTTTGTTCTTTTTCGGAATGGGAGTAGAAACTTATTGATGTTTTCTTAGGACGTGTATCTATTGTTCTTAGGCTATTCTTATTCTACCTACAATCATCCGTTTTCAATGAAAAAATATTCATTGGCGATTGAACCTCCCCAGTTCAAATGGCGTGAGCTTGAAATCGACAAAATTGAAATTGGCTACGGCCTGCAATTGACGGATGTTGATGGGGATGGCCGAACAGATATTGTCTTGGCAGACAAAAAGACGATTCAATGGTACCAGAATCCAGGATGGGAAAAACATGTGATCGCCAAAGACTTAACACAGCGGGACAATGTCTGCATCACCGCCAGGGATATCAATGGCGACGGCAAATGTGAGATTGCTGTCGGCGGTCAATGGAATTTCGGTGAGACGGTCAAGGACGGTGCCGTTTTTTACCTTATTCCTCCCGCAGACCGCACCAAACCCTGGTCGCCGGTTGAATTGCATCATGAACCCAGTATCCACCGCATGCATTGGATAAAAGGGCCTTCCGGTCAGTTCACGCTGGTGGTTAAGCCTCTTCGTGGTCGGGGCAATGTCAATGACCAGGGTAAGGGGCTGTTAATGCTGGAATATACCAAACCGGAAAATCCACGGGATAAATGGACCACGGATGTCGTCAGTGATTTCCTGCACCAGTCACACAATTTTCATCCGGTGAACTGGGATGACGATCCCGAGGAAGAGTTGATTGCCGCCGCTAGGGAGGGAGTTTGGCATTTCGACCGTCAAAAGGACGAATGGAAGGCTCGACAGCTCACAGATAAGTTCGCAGGTGAAATTCGAGACGGGCGCCTGCCGAATGGTAAACGATTCATCGTCGCCATTGAACCCATGCATGGCAACAGCTCGTCTGTATACGTCGAACCGGACAATGGCAATGGATTATGGCGGCAGTTAACCATTCTTGATGATCAGTTGAAAGATGGTCATGCCCTTGCCTGCGCCGATTACCTCGGTGTCGGTTACGATCAAATCGTGGTAGGGTGGCGAGCCATGCGTCCTTCCGGTACCCCGGGAATCAAGCTGTTCACCCCTCTCGACAAAGAGGGCAGGGAGTGGCGGGAAACAAAAATTTCCGGCAGCGAGCTTGCGGTTGAAGACATCAAGGCCGCCGACCTCAATGGTGATGGGAGACCCGATATCGTAGCCGCTGCCCGGCAGACAAAGAATCTGAAGATATTCTTCAATCAGCCCTAAAACCCTTTTGGTAATTGAAACAACAATGGGGTTGATACGGAGTACAATGGTCTATTTGATGATTTTAACACTCTTGGATTCCACCAAAGGTAATAAGCGTGAGTCTTCCAGTGCTGCGGTTCGATGTCCGGTACCGGCCAGGTATCCTGGATTTGAAACAAATGCGATGAAGTCGGATGAAGACCTTTGGCGAATGAGTATGACCAAGTCCCATCGTTCTTCCTGAGGGCCGATGAAATATTTGCTGCCTTTACCCTAGAATACCGGACTTCCACCGTGTTCGATTAGGAACGGCGTTGCATGGGTTAGATACTTTTGGTAGGCCTCTCGTCCTGAAATGTCTTTGCTTGGCGCCAGCTCAGGATCTACAGAATAATCAGCAATATTCCGGAAACGCAGAAGATTCGACATCATGATTTCACCCTGAATTTCTTGTGTGAAAAATGCTTCTCTCGATTCTTGCGTAGGTCTTATAAAACGTTCTGTCACTGAATTTCGATACGGTGCATTGCTTCAATGCTCAATCCCGCATTATTACCTTTATCCGGGCGAATAATTGGTTGGCATTTTGAATGGGAGGTAAAATTTTTACTATGCCATGTTGAGTCAACCGATTTCCAGATCCAATGACATCCATTTCTTCGGTAAAAGATGGGCCGGACTGCCAATGGTAAAGGTCTGAGGAGACCTCCACCATATAGTCGAGGTCGGTCGGGGAAATCATGCGGGTAAAGGTCATTGTTAGGTAATGCAGTTGGTCACCGGGATCCTTTGTAATGTGAGGCGAAATCAGTGGTTTCGATTCGAAGACCAGAGGTTCCCGTCCGAAGGCGTATTCAAGTTGGTTGGGAACATTATCCCTATCCGGATCAGCTGTGCGACCACTGACGGTTGGGTCGTTCAAATCATTAGCCTCAAACTCTCGGAGCTGCCAAGCCAGGTAAGTAAGAGGTTCGATCGCAACCAGAGTTTGATTGATTTCAACGTTCTTCAAAACTTGAACCGTTCCACTGGGCCACTGTATAGTCAATTCATGCACCGTCTCAGTTTGTTCTTTCAAACCGAAGTGGGCGGTATACTCACTCTGTCCTAGAAAGTGGTTTCCAGCTCTGATTTCGCGAACCTGAATCGGGCCGTCTGGAAGGGCTTGCAGTGACAGCCTGCAACCAATCCCGTCCCGGTTGGACCATCGACCTAGGGTGCTGACCCGTAACCAATGGTTGCCCGATCCCAGGTCGTTGCGATAAAGCACGGGATGTCCGGCCGTATTCACTACAAAGAGATCCAGATCCCCGTCCTGGTCATAGTCAAAAGTCAACAACCCTTTTCCTTGACCGGTGTCGGTAATTCCGAGTTCCAATCCGACTTCTGTAAAGATACCGCCTTCGTTGCGCCAAAGACGCATGCGATCAGATTCATAGGGCTTCGCCAAATCGTTCAGGAGTGAAAAATCTATTCCGTTCGTCATTACCAAATCCAGATCGCCGTCATTATCGTAGTCAAAAAACAGCGACCCCCAGCCCCAGTCACCATTTCGCACACCCGCCGCATCGGTTTGGTCGGTAAACTGCCGATTTCCCAGATTGCGATACAGACGATTCCCACTGAATCCCCATGGACATTCGGCGCAGTCATCAGGGATTTGATAAATGGAGGTGACAAACCAATCCAAATGACCGTCACCATCGTAGTCACCGATGGCTGATCCCATACCGTTCTCATCGGTTCCAAGCCCAGCCGCCTCCGTCCCATTAATAAAGGTGCCGTCACGGTTGTTCCAAAACAACTGACTCGTGCCGTAATCCGCGCTTATGGCCAGATCCGGCCAACCATCCTCGTCAAAATCGGAGAAACTGGAAGTGAAAGCTCGCACTGAACCCAGAGACCCAATGGCTACCCCGGCATCGACAGTGACGTCCGTGAAATGCCCTGGCATCGCTTCGCCTCGATTGTGGAGGAGGCGGGAGTGATTAAAACCGACAAAGCCATGTTGGGCCCACTCTGTCGTGTGAATGTCAAGCCAACCATCGCGATCGTAGTCACCAAACGTAACGCTGAATCCGTAGTGTGTATCGCCCGAGTCCAGGGCCGCATTCCGGTTCAAACCGACTTCTGTGAAATGACCTTTTCCATCGTTCTGATAAAGAAAAAATCGACCTGTGAAAATAGCCGTTACGTAAAGATCCAAGTCACCGTCATTGTCAATGTCGCCCCAGGCAGCTCCGTTGGTGGGCCGGTTCTGCGTTAACCCGGCAAGTGAGGACACCTCAGTGAAGGTGCCATCTCCCTGGTTTTGGAACAAAAGGTCCGACGCATCGAAGCGAGTGACGTAAAGATCCACCCAACCATCTCCATCAAAATCTCCCGCCGCCGCCCCGCCAGTCATAAAGGGCTGCTCAAACAGGAATTGAGGTTCAGTGCTCTGCTGGACATAATCAACACCGGCGTCAACCGTCACGTCGGTAAACCCAACCGCGTGCGTTGCAACGGATTGGCCCAAGGTCAGAAACCCTAAGACGATCCACACCAGAAATCTCTTAAAAATCGAAATAAAACCATAGTACATCTTGGCATTGATTCTTACCTGGATTCAGTTGAAATCAAGACCATAGTACATCTTGGCATTGATTCTTACCTGGATTCAGTTGAAATCAAGACCATAGAACCTAAGCGTCGCATTATTTAACAGGAACGTGGTGGCTCAATTTAGTGTGTGGCCCCTTGGCAGTGAAAGTGGAGGGATGCGATGTTTCAGTTGCCTCGTAAAAAAACTTTAAATGAGAGCGGTCGTCGAGTATAAATAGAGGCGTTCTATGAATTTGGTTGAATTGGCGCAGCGAATAAAAGCCCAACGACTGGAGAAGAAGTTGACCTTGGAGGAATGGGCTTCTCGAGTAGACCTCAAATGCAGCACTTTGTCTAAAATTGAGAATTTCCGTGTCACACCATCGTTACCGGCTTTAGGGCGGCTCGCGAAAAGCCTTGGGACGACGGTTTCAAAATTGGTCTCAGGATTGGATGAAAGGCAACCTCGGTTTGTGATGGTCAGAAAGAACGAAGGCAAACGAGTCGAGCGAGACCGCCCCTCGTCGAAGATTAAATATACCGATCTGGCGTTAAAGTGTGCAACAAGGTGATGGCGTTGTTTTTACTGGATGTGCCTCCGGGGTTGGCACGAAAGGAAGCGCTTCCTCATGAAGGCGAGGAATTCCTAATGGTAACGGAAGGTCAGGTTCGTTTGGAGTATGGTGATGATGTCTACGAATTGAAGGCCGGGGATAGTTCGTATTTCGATGCCAATGTAAAACACAGATTGATTAATCCCGGTCGAAAAACCGCTCAAGTGCTATGTGTCTTCACTGACGAAAACGGGCATTGATAGCGCGGGGACTGACAAGAGTCTGTTGACCCGGCCTGGGCTGGGGCAGTGTCCGTTGAGTTCCGCATCAATATACCCCGGTCTATTTACACAATCGATTCCAATAACTGACTCACCTGTATCTTTCCTAAATTGCGTGGATTATTCTCTAACCTCTCCAAGTTGACATTATCGACGATGTGTTTGCGAAGTTCGGTGTTACTGATGTTGAGGTCGCGCAGTTGACTCGGGCATCCGATGGATTCCATCAGACGGCAGATTTTTTGGCAGGCTTCTTCAGGAGTTCGACAATCAAGGAGATCAAGTATTTCTTTGATGATACCCCGCACATGAGACACACCTCGGGAATCTCCAATATCGAGGCTACTGACTTGGCTGTTGTAAATCAGGACGGGTCCAATGGTCAAGGCGACGGCATGACCGTGGGGAATACCGTAGCGGGAAGTGATGGCATACGAAATGGCATGTGGCGCGGTCGTTTTGCTAATGTTGATGGCACAGACGAACCGACTACCTCAGATGTAATTGTCGGGGATATTTCTGC
>DUCD01000254.1:16525-17614 GCA_012959985.1 Verrucomicrobiales bacterium
GCCTGACACATCTCAAAACGGCTTTCGGGTGTGGGCTGATGAACGGCAGTTTCGAGGTTATTCCATGCCAATCGTACGGCCTTACGTGCAAATTCTCTGGATGCCTCAGAGGATTGAACAGACCATAATGATTCCATGCCCTGGCATAAGGCATCCAATCCCGTTACCGCGGTCAAACCACTGGGAAGATCATAGGTCAGCTCTGGGTCGACAATGGCAAAATCCGGGAGCAAGCTCGGATGGGCAATGGAATACTTCTTATCATCTGCATAAAGGACTGCAAAATGGGTGGCTTCGCTCCCTGTGCCGGCGGTCGTAGGAATGGCAATCAGAGGAAGGTGGATTGGTTTTAGGTGTGGTAGTCGAGCGATGACCATTTCGGGAGTGGCCTGCTGTGCGGAAAAAGCACAAACCAGTTTCGCCATATCGATCGCGCTCCCTCCGCCAACAGCCATTACCGTATCGCAAGGATTCGCCTGTAGCAGTTGGAGCGCTCTCTCGGCATCCCGCAGCTTGGGATTAGGCTCAAAATCCGTGAAGCGCACAACATGTTTGTCAGCCAAAAATGGCTCGAGTTTCGCCTCAGCCCCGGAGTTTTGGTAGGCAATGGTATGGGTGACCAAAAAAACAGATTTCGCATGAAGTCGGTTTAAAATGGTTTGGACATGGTTGATGGCGCCTTGGGTTATGGTGATTTCGTTTTTGGGATCTTTTAGCATTGTAATCCAGACTTAACGTCGAATAAAAAGGCCGAGAAAAGCAGAGACCAGGCAAGCGGTTCCGACAAAGAGGAAAACGAGGCCATATTGATAATCGTTCGTTTCAATCATATGACCAATCATAGGCTCACCGAGTCCAGCCAGGGCATAGGCGAAAAAATTCATGACGCCTATCCCCGTGCCCGTACGCTGTTGTCCGAGTAAGTCAGGGGAGAGAGCCCAGAATGCTGACTGGGCACCGTAGACGAAAAAACCGGCAAGAAAAAGATCATGCCAAAAATCGAAAGATTATTTGAAGATACAAATGCCAAAGTTATCAAAAAAGCACTGGGTTTATCAGCAAACGTTGATGGCGTTTCACGACTCTGCA
>DUCD01000254.1:17624-21816 GCA_012959985.1 Verrucomicrobiales bacterium
CAAACCATACCAAGACCCCAGAGTTCCCGAGGTATAAAATACATGAGAAACGCGAATGCAGCGGCCAGGCCCATGCAAATGATAATGACGGGTGAACGTCGGGACTTGAACAACGCATCCGAAATCCAGCCGCTGGTCATCGCTCCCAAAGCCATGCCGACCGGAAGCGCCACACTGATCCATTTGGTCGCATCGGCGCTCTTCCATTCCTTACCCAAAAAATAGACGGGCACCCAGATCAGGAGGCCATAGCGTGCCGTGTTTTGAAAACCGATTGCCAGGCAGGCTACCATGAAACGCCCGTTGCGAAAAACGATGGAGTAGCGCTCCATCGAGCTTTCTTCCTTGGCCTTTTCGGTCGTTTTCTCAGCGGTCATTGAATCCACGCCTGACGAATTTGCAATATCCGCGGGAAAGCCCAACTCCTCTGGCCGATTTCGAGCAATAAAAAAGTAGGTGCCTCCTCCGAGAAGCATTAATAAAACGGGTAATCTGAAAATCCAACGCCACCCTAGATGCAGCACATCAATAACAATTAACGAAGTGGTAAATGCGAGTACCGAGGACATGCCCGCGGCAAAAACATAAAGCCCGAATGCTTTTCCTCGCTCGTGATGTCCCCACCAGTTTGAGATGAGCCGTCCTCCCGGAGCCCAGGCCATGGACTGGGCGAAACCGTTCATGCCCCAGGGTATGAATAGGCTCAGAATATTTTGGCCGAAACTTGCCACCCAGTTCAAGCAGCAGGAAAGCACGGCTCCCAGACTCACCATGATTCGAGCGCCCTGTTTGTCTCCGACGTTGCCATTGATAAATTGCCCGACCGCATAACACCAAAAAAGCGTCGTGCTCATCCAGCCCAGCTTGGTAAGGCTGATCCCCAGTTCTTCGTGAATACCGGGGATGGCAAAACCGACCGTTTGCCGACCGGTGTAAAAGAACAGGTAACAGAACATCGTCGCCAACAGCATTCGCCATTGAGCTCGACGAAACGAGCTTGTCTTAGATTCGGTATTTTTCGTATCAAGCACTCGCTAAGCACGTTTAGTTGGTTCGTGATAATTCATCACGATCGAGATCAATTCCAAAGAATACTTTTCCGTCCCGGTTCATCCAAACTCCCTTCAGGGTTGCGGGTGTCACCGTGGTATCGATGCTGAGCTTCAAGAAAACAAACGGCTCCTCGGCCGAGTGAAGTAGGGCGGGATGCGGTACGTTTAAGCTGGGAATAACGCTGCCGTGCATTGGCGAGGTGATGAATTGGTAAAGGGGATATCCGACTTGTTCGACGGTGTCGTATTTAAGGAGTCGGGATACGTGGATATCGCCGCCCATCAACACGACTCCTTCGATGCGATTGTCGCCCAGCCAGCTCTGCAAGGCCTGACGCTCATGCATATAGGTTCCCCAATCATCAGACTCCGAATTCTTCTTATCGTCCCAGATCATCCCGCAGGCCAATATCTTGAAGGGTGCATCCGACGCCGCCAATCCAGCTTGCAACCACTCCCATTGCCGTTTTCCCAGCAAGGTGGGTTTGTCGGGATCTGCCCATGAGGGTTCGGTTCGCGCAAACCACCGCGTGTCCAAAAGGAAGACCTCTACCGGGCCGTAGCGGAATTTGGTGTAGATGCCCTGGCCGTCGTGCCCAAAGGTCGGATTAGGATGGTAATTCACGAATCCGTGACGCGAGTGTTCCTTTCCAGGCAAGGTCCCGTCGGAATCGTTTCGACCAAAATCATGGTCGTCCCATGTTCCCCAAAAGGGAATCGAACGAAACGTTTCAGCCAGGGGAGGCACGCTCAAGAAACGCCGATACGCGTCACGCACGCGATCCAGATCGGTTACGTCGATGTAGGGTGTATCGCCTAAGAGCACAACGCCATCTGCCCCTTCGTCTCTGATCCGAGTCCAGATCGAGGATGCATCGGAACTGGCGCACGACCCAAATACCAAAGTCACCTGAACCGGGAGATCCGGCGGCGGCGCCGTTTGAAAATAAAACGCTTCTCCCTGCCACAGCGTCTCTGAATCTCTGCGAATGCTATACTGATACTTCGAATTCGCTTTGAGACCGGAGATCTCCCAACGCAAGCACCAATCCTCCGCTTCGCGCGCCACTGCCCGCGCGCTCTGAGCACGGGCCCCGTCGCCAGGTTTGCGAACCTCCAATTCATAGGAGCCAGCAATGGGCACCCTTGCCCAAATGATCGCCGATTGATCACTCACGTGACCGACCAATGGTCCCTGAGACTGCAGTCCGTTCCATATCGGCAATGGAGGCTCGAGGTCCTTCGGGCGTTGGATCACTGCTTGAGCCGCCGGTTCCCGGACTCGCTGCAGGACATTCCCCACATGAACGGCGCCGCCTCCATAAGTTCCCTGCGCCAACGCTCGAATCTGCTTTGGCGTCAACTCTAGGTCATAGACGCCTACATCATCAATGTAACCGTCCCAATCCCTGGAGCCGTCGCCTCCGCGATGATTGCCGATGTGAAAACCGGTCATCTCCTCAAGCTCTTCGCCTTCAGGTAAAGCGATGTCATCACGCAGCAATCCATCGTGATAGAACTTCGCGCGTCCCCGAGCCTTATTCCAAACCATCGCCGCATGATGCCATTTCTTGGCGTCAATTCGCGGCCCTGTTCCGTCGCTGAACGTTGAGTGAGACGCTGTTTGAAACCACCACTCGGCGTCCCGTTGGCCCTCTTCCACCCGCAACCCAAAGGCTAGCGAAAAGCCGGGAGTAGATTCCCAAACAAAGTTGCGGGCGTCCGAACCGTCGCCGCTCAAATCATCATAACGGTGCCAGGCGACAACGGTGAACACGTCTGCGTTGTGATATCCAAAAAGCGGGTTCCGAATCGATACGTAGGTCTTATCTCCGGACCGGGGACCACTGTCCAAGCGCAACGCGCCCTTTCCGACCTTCACAGCCGACCGATCTTTGGCGATTCGAACAAAGTCTCCGCCAACCGGTTTGCCTTGATAAAGATCATTGTTGACGGTGCTGGAATAGTCCTCGTCAAACGGCCAATGCGCCAAAAGTCCAAAACCTTCCGAAACGGAGTCCGGCTCTTCCGCCCTAAGTTTGGTATGTTCAATCCCGGAACTAGCGAGGCCGCCAAGGAGAATGCCAAGCCACGCGGACTTGGCATTCGAAAGCTTGAATCTCCCGATGAAGCCGCTCCGCGAATTAGGATTGATTTGGAACGCCAATCGTGCGCCGCCCCTTCGAGGCCTTTGAGATTTCAAGATCGATTTGAGACAAAGTTTTCGTATCATATGCTTCGAAATATGAAGAGTTGGCCACCCGAATTCGCTCCCGACGCCGCCATGCCAATCGTTGGGAACCTGAATGTCTGAATGGGACGCTACCGTAAGAAACCGGCACGGATCAAGAGATCCATACCGGCGCCAAGTTGTCAGCTGTAATTTTACGGTTGAACGACGCGGTAGAACTGAATCATTTCCGTCATCGGTTCCTCGAAACTAGCGTCCGACGTCGGATCCCCCACATTCAGCCACTCACCCTCGCTGACGCTCGCTCGAGCTTGAACCTGGTAAGGCGGAGTTCCCCCTTCCCAGGATAATTGGATATTTCCGTCACCGATGGCTACCCCGGTGATTTCCACAGGCGTGCTGGGAGGGCCTCCCGGCAACGCGGGAGGATTCGGGATCCGATTGCCTCCGGCGAGGTATCCGATCTCCGACTGACTCAGCACCCGGTCCCAGATGCCCACCTCATCGATCAATCCTTCAAAGAATCGACCGCTGCCGCCGCGGAATGAGCCGATGTGGAATCCCAGCGTTTCCGCCGTACCTACCCCGGGCGGAAATTCGGGCTCAAATACGACATCCACCTTTGCGCCGTCATAATAAACCGCTGCCGCTCCGGCCGCTCCGTCAAAGGTCACTGCGATATGATGCCACTCATTGAGGGGCGCTTGAATTCCTGTGTCCGCGCTATGGGAACTCGTGTCCGCGAGCCTGGCGAATGCCTTAACGTTGCCGGCGGGTGTCACCTCGGTGGAGATGGCCCAGTTCGACGGGGATGTTTCCCAAAGGAAACGCCGACCTTCGCCTCCAGTCACCTTGAACCAGCCGGCGGAGGTGTAGCTTAAAGCGCCATCGACGATCACTTGCCGATCAACATCCACATACTGCTCTTCGGCCTGACTGAAAGAAGCCG
>DUCD01000255.1 GCA_012959985.1 Verrucomicrobiales bacterium
ATTCGACAGATTCGACAGATTCGACAGATTCGACAGATTCGACAGATTCGACAGATTCGACAGATTCGACAGATTCGACAGATTCGACAGATTCGACAGATTCGACAGTGGTAATTGGCGGGGAATCTGAACAACCCAAGACTTCAGATGTAAAGACTTTTCGTCTTTATAATCTCAACGAATCAGCCGATGAAAAGGCTGTGACTAATGATGAGGGAGCTGAACCGGAAGGGAAACCCGACATGGATCAGTATGAAGCCCATGAACCCGAATCCTCCCTGGTGGAGTCTGTAGATAAACCTGATGCGGAGGGTAGCGGGGATGAAGGCGATTCAGAAAAAGATGATGAGAAATCGAGTTCCACAGGTCCTGTTCGAGTTGAAACCTCACCGTATAAGGTTACTTTCAAGCCCCGACCGACTGACTCAACCGAGGTAGGGGACTAATTGAAATCTGATTTGGACACGGAATCGTCAATCATTCGACAGCTGAGTTCTCCGTAGAGGTCAATTCTTCTATCTCTCAGGAACGGCCATTGAAGTCTTGTCGTATCTATTTCAGCCAAGTCTATGGAGGTCACCAGTTCTTCGCACCGCTCTGAGGAAGCTCTAGCCAGAATGCAACCCTGGGTGTCTGAGATGAAACTTTGACCCCAGAATTCCAAACCTTCTGTGTTCGGGTGGGCTTCAAAACCAACTCGATTTATTGATGCCACAAAGCACCCGTTTGCTGTTGCGTGACTTCTTTGGATTGTCTCCCATGCTGAATGTTGCTTATTTCCCTGGCTTGGTTTCTCGGAGGGGATCCAGCCAATCGCGGTTGGGTAGAACAGGATTTCGGCGCCTTGCAGGCAGTTTATCCGGGCCGCTTCTGGAAACCATTGATCCCAACAAATCTGCACTCCGATTTTTCCGTATTTTGTATCCCAGGTTCGAATTCCGGTATCACCGGGGGTAAAGTAATATTTTTCATTAAACTGAGGGTCATCCGGTATATGAAGCTTGCGATAAACTCCCAGCAGGCGGCCGGTTTCATCAATGATCACTGCCGAATTATGATAGACACCAGACGATCTTTTTTCGAAAAGAGAAGCGATCAGGATGGTATGGTTTTCACGGGCCGTGCGGCAAAGCAGGTCAGTGGTCGGACCCGGGATAGGTTCGGCCAGTTTGAAATACTCCAAAGTCTGTGTTTGACAGAAATAAACCGATTTGAACAGCTCTTGGGTACAGACTATTTGTGCTCCTCTGGCACAGGCTCTTTTGATTCCGGCAATTGTGCTCTCGAGATTCGATTCGACGGATGCCCCGCATTCATGCTGAATCAATCCAATAGTTACCCTTCGTTCGTTAGCCACGGTCAGGGCAAATAGCTAGTCCAGAGGACGTTCGACGATCATAGTGCCACGCTTTTCATTGGTTTTGGAAGCCGGTCTGGTTTCCTGTCCGAAAAGCTTCCTTATGTAGCGACCCAGAGTTTCATTGGTTGGCCCGTAGCCTTCACCATAAATATATCTTTCCAGATCCACCAGGAGGTCATCTGCACTTGGGTAACGATCCTCAACCTTCTTTGAAAGAGAACGGTGGAGAATTTCGTTTAGGCGGTCATCGATTTTATTATGGTATTTTCGGAAATCAGGGGTGTCCTGATTCATGATTCTGTTCCGGGATTCTTCTGCAGTGGTGCCTTTGAAGATATTGTAACCCAGAATCAGGTTTGCCAGGACCACCCCGGCAGAGAAGACATCTGAACGTTTGTCTGTTATTGCAAAATTGGCTTGTTCAGGACTCATGAAGTCGGCTTTTCCAGCAACCACCTCGCCCTCTTGATCAACCAGAAACCCTTGGGCTTTTGCTATGCCGAAATCGGTCAGTTTCACGTCTCCCTCAAATGCGATCATGATGTTCTTATAGCTGACATCCCGATGAACAATGCCGAGAGAATTCCCCTCAGAATCTAGTTTTGAGTGGGCGTAAGCCAATCCTCGGGCAACTCGACTGGTAATGAAGACGGCAAGTTCAGTAGGGAGTTCCTGACGTTTATCATTCAGTTGCTGTGATAATTGTTCCAAATTAACCCCTTGAATGAGCTCCATCGCAATGAAATAGACCCCGTTGGCTTTCCCAAGGTGATAAGTTTGAACGATGTTGGAGTGAATTAAATCAGCTACCAGCTTGGCTTCTCCGATAAAATTGTCGATGAACAGTTTCTGTGTTGCCAATTTCTGGCTTATCACTTTAACGGCTATTCGTTTGACAAATCCTCGAACCCCGAGTTGCTCGGCTTCATAAACGCGCCCCATTCCTCCTTCGGCGAGTTTCCAAACTATTTTATAACAAAACCGATTTTCTATGGAGAAAAGTTTGTCCACCAAGGGATGTTGTTGATAAATATAGTATCAAGTCAAGCATAGGATGTCAGCGGAAATACCTTCGTTTTGTGAGAAGTTCACCCTATTTTGTCCTTGATCCTTTGCCAACACTTTGTGTTTAATGTGCTAACCACCTGATTTTTCCAATCACGAAAGGCAGATTGAATAAAAATGGCAAAAGCACTCACAAAATCACAGATTACGAACGACCTTGCTGAAAGGTCTGGAATCACAAAGAAAGACGCATCACAGATATTGGATCATCTGACAGCAATGGCTTACGAACATGCGAAGGACGGTTTCATGTTTCCCGGGATTGGGAATTTGGTGCTGGTTGATCGTGCCGCTCGAATCGGAAGAAATCCGGCGACCGGAGAACCGATTGATATTCCGGCGAAGAAAGTAGTGAAATTTCGAGTTTCCAAGGCTTGTAAGGATGCCATTTTAAACACTTAGACATTGGATTTATCCCATTGACACTGCGCCCGATAAAACGGGTGCATTTTTTTACAGTAGAACAACTTCCAATCATCTGATTAATGAGTGTCCGCCTCAGATTTGCCCCCAGTCCAACAGGATTTCTACATATAGGAGGAGCTCGTACGGCGTTATTCAATTGGCTTTATGCCCGAAAACACGGTGGACAATTTATACTTCGCATTGAAGATACCGATGAACAACGGAATACAGAAGAAGCCGTAAGGCGTATTTTTGAAGGGTTGCATTGGTTGGGGATCGATTGGGATGAGGGGCCGGTTATTTCATCTGCAGGAGGTTTTGATTCTATCGGGAATCGTGGCCCGTATTTCCAATCAAAACGTGGGGATATTTACCGGAAGAGAATTCAGGATCTTGTAGCACGCGATCTGGCATACGAGAGAGACGGGACCATTCGATTTCGGATGACCCGGGATCCGGTTGTCATTGAAGATCAAGTCGTTGGGAGAGTAGAAAGAAAGCTGACGGATCGGGAAGAGTTAGATCCTGATTTTATCCTTTGCCGATCGGATGGAAAACCCGTCTTTCACTTTGTAAACGTGGTGGATGATCTGGAAATGGGGATTACCCACGTCATAAGGGGAGAGGACCATTTATCCAACACCTCGAGGCATATCCAATTGTTCAAAGCATTTGGAGTATCACCGCCGGTTTTCGCTCATATTCCCCTGATATTGAATCCCGATGGCTCAAAAATGAGCAAACGCGATCAAGGAGCTTCGTTGTCCAGTTATCAGGATGAGCAAT
>DUCD01000256.1:0-1476 GCA_012959985.1 Verrucomicrobiales bacterium
CCGCAGTTTTCGAAGGCTTTCAAGATGATTCTTGATGGAGGTGGCGTAAAAACGATTCGGCTTCCCCGGCGAAGTTCAAACTTGAATCCATTCGCGGAGCGCTGGGTGAGGACCGCCAAAGAGCTCTGCGTAGACCGAATGATTTTCTTTGGAGAGAGTTCACTGCGAAGAGCACTCTCAGAGGTGGAAATCTTTTACAACCGTGAACGTCCGCATCAGGGGATTGGAAACAAGATCATCCAATTTAATGCCGAAGAACAGGATAGTGAGGGAGTAATCGACTGCCGCAGTCGACTGGGCGGAATGTTGAACTACTATCATCGAAAATCCGCATGAATACTTGTGTAATCGACTTTTGGGACCTTACGGCATCGTCTGATACGACACGAATCCAGCTACAATTTCGATCCCGCCAAAAGTGACCAAGATTTCCAAACGTTTCGGGACCTTTTGCCATAACAAAGAGGCCGATCGGCGCCAGTGGATAGGTTGCAAATAACCGAGGTTGCGGCGAGGCATAGGGCGGGGATGCGGTGCTTCCGCGATCAACTGTTACAAGGAAAGCGATGAGTTACGCATGACGAGGAAGTTAAAATGGGTATTTAGATCAGTTCTGTTCCGCGTTAAAACCCGTTGAAACTTCTGATTTCAAGCGATTTACGTCCTGGTTCCTAACACTTAATGACGGAAGCGCCTCACAGCGTCCAACCGGGACGGTATTCACGCTGAACATACTGATTGGCAGCCTCGTTGTTCGTGACGCGCATGTTCGGTCCGTCCCACAGTAAGGGGCCTTTGGTACGAAGGGCCAGGTTGCCGAGCAGAACGACCTCCGTCAACGGCCCTGAGTAATCGAAATTTGAGCAGGCGGGAGTACCTCCCTTACAGGCGTTGATCCAGTTTTGTTCATGGCTGCCCTTGACACGCGGCAGGGTCTTCTCCGGTTTCCGGAAACCCCGCATGCGCGACAAAGGGATCAGCATAGGGGTCCCACCATGGGAAACGTGCATGATCTTGCCACGGTCACCAATATAGAGTACGCCGTCGACGGGCCATTTGGCCTGTGATTCGAGTTCCTCGGGGCGAGGTGGCTTAATACCCCCATCATACCAGTGAAGACGCACCGGTGGAAGGTTCTCGCGAGCCGGAAAATTGTAGGTAACGATCGAGGCCAAAGGCGCCGTCTCGGTATTAATATGTGTGCTACTGGCCTCGACGCTGTCGGGATAACCCAGCTTGAGGGCCCAGTAGGGATGGTCAATAATATGACAACCCATGTCTCCTAATGCACCGGTGCCGAAGTCCCACCAGCCACGCCAGTTGAAAGGCACATAGTCCGGGTGATACTCCCGGTAAGGGGCAGGCCCAAGCCACAGATCCCAGTCAAGGGTACGGGGTACGGGCGGCTGACTTTGGGGCCGTTCGGACACGCCTTGGGGCCAGTACATTCTTCCCTCAAAACGCGTGCCGCGGAGC
>DUCD01000256.1:1496-3615 GCA_012959985.1 Verrucomicrobiales bacterium
GGACGATCGCTCCAGCAATGCACCTCGCGCACCTCCCCGATCACTCCGGCGCGGATCCACTCCACGGTTAGTCTCGCCCCTTCCGACGAGTGACCCTGATTGCCCATTTGAGTCGCGACCGGGTATCGGCGTGCAGCCTCCGTGAGCTGCCGGGCCTCCCAGATGCTGTGGGTCAATGGCTTCTGGGTGTACACGTGTTTGCCTCGGCTCATGGCGTCCATGGTCGCGACCGCATGTGTGTGGTCAGGAGTCGCGATAATGACGGCGTCGATCTCCTTCTCCATCTTGTCGAGCATCACACGGAAATCCTTAAATCGCCTAGCTTTGGGGAATTTATCGAAGGTCGCACCGGCTCGATTGAAGTCCACGTCACAGAGGGCGACAATGTTCTCTCCTGCACATTTTCTGATATTTCCGGCCCCCATGCCCCCCACGCCGATGGCAGCAATGTTGAGCTTGTTGTTAGCCGACTGAGCACCCAGCCGTGGTACAGTCGCCACTCCCGTGATACCGGCAGTCACGGAGGCCCTATTTATGAACTCTCGTCGAGTCATCGTTCCCTGAGTCGGTAGCGCATTGTTCATGCTAATGTTCCTTGTTTTGCCTCTTCAAATGGCCGTTCGTGTTAATGGATTGCAAGTCTATCAAGCCTTTTGAGAACGGTCCACTAATGAGTGCTGTCTTAATCCACTTTGATACGGACATCCTTTTTATAACCACTACTGATGGCCACATTTTGGGCGAACCTAATGTAGGGCATGGGTTCGAAATTCATCTTTTTCTGGCATCTGTTGCTTGCCCTGACCCTCAGGATTTGAAATCCCTGCTAGATCAAATCTGCGGGTTTTTCTCCCGCCGCCTTAAGTGTTTGATGAATTGATAACTTGACAAAACTAGACAGAATAATTTCGTTATTACTACTTATTTGTTCGCATCGGCTTTTTTAGAGGATGTGAATAAACGCCTATATTCACGCATGTTATGCCTGTAATCACGAAGGGTCGCGAAGCTATGGACGCGGATTCAACTCCCGCCGCCTAGATTGTCTTAAGTTCTTCATATTCAATGACCGACCATGCGTGACGAATTGTCATCCAGGCTACGGACAGAGTCTTCTGTTTTGACCGGTTTCCGTATTATTGGTGATTGAGGACAAGAAAGGGGAAGGGATCTGAATCCTATATGGGGTCGTAAATTGTCTTGATGATTTAATAAGCAAAGTGTGTCGCTGACATTCCACATACCCTTACTCATCTGGGCCAGTGGCGTAGGGTTACGCCGCGCACTTCAGGGGCATCTGATATAGATTTTCACCACCACAGGGAATCGTCGATAGATGATGGGACAGTTTTTGAAGTTGAATCTGCTTCAAATCGAGGTAAGTTGTCGGACGTGAGTAAAGTTCAAGAGATTGAGGCTGAGTTGGAGAAACTATCACCAAGCGAACTCGGGCAGGTTCGAGATTGGCTGGAAGACTTCTTAGAGGATCAACTTCAGTTCACCGATCAATTTGAAGCCCAAATAAGGCAATCAGAGCAGGAAACAGCTTCGGGCATGCGCCCACGCGTGCGGCAACCAGGAAGCTCCTCGTGAGTTCCGCTCTTCAGGTTTATCACACTGGATTCGATTCTGCATACTTCAAGCTGTCCGTCGATGTTCGCACCCGAATCGAGAATAAAATCGATGACATGGACGGCGGTTGGAGCGTTTTCCACACCATCGTCTTACTGGAAGCATGCGTTGTCGTCTTCGTGTTGGAGACTATCGAATTATTTACACCTTTGACGCTGCCGAAGGTGTAATTAATTTACTTGCAGTCGGGCATCGCCGGGAGATTTATCGATAGTTTTGAATTTGTGCTATGGCATTTCCTGCAAACGTACTGGTTCGCAATACAGTCCCGAGTGGGTTACCAAACATCTGCTAATGCGGAAAAACAACAGTTTGTTTGATCGATAATTTTGAGAAATACGAGCGGAGAGTGGTTCGCAATACGGTCTCGTTTGGGACCCCAAAACATCCCCCTTTTACGAAACTCCCGCTCCCAGAGCAACAGTCTTCAATTAGCCTGCCGAATCTAAGGATTCACTCAGCAAAAGAGCAAATTTAACTTTCTTAG
>DUCD01000257.1:0-1493 GCA_012959985.1 Verrucomicrobiales bacterium
TGGGGATTTAAGCCTGAGACTTGAGCCGATCGTTCCAGTCGTGTCTAGCGGGACGAAGGCGTTTGATGGAGGGATGTGTACTTGTCAAGCGACCGTCGGACCACTCTGGCTCGGTCGAATTTCGCGTCATTGATATTGTGAGTGGGGTAGGGAGAGCTTTCCAATTGCAAATGTCGATCACAATCGGTTGGATGATGTCATAAGTTGAGTCGGTAACTGGAATTCGACAGACCGGTACTCTTTTTAATGCAGCGCTCGAAGTGATCCTGAGCCCTACGCGGCGGACTTGAGCCGGTAACCGGTGGTCCGTGTTTGTGGGAATAGGCGACGCTCGATGTTGGACGGGATTGTTTTGGATTCGTGCGAGGGTTTCTCGGGCCTGTTGTGATAATAGAAGTCATCCGGGCGGGCACCCTCAAGGCTCATATGCGGCCGCCATGTGTTATACCAAGTCTCGAATTCAGAACAGAGCTGGGTCAGGTGATCAAATCCTCGGATTAATACAACTCGGTGAAGCCATTCTTCTTTGAGTGTTTTGATGACTCTTTCAGTGACCGCTATAGATCCGTGTTTTCCGACCGCTCCGAAACGAGGCATGATATGCCATCGCACTAGCAATTCTGCGAAGGCGTCTCCTACAAAGACCCTGGCTTGATCCGAGATGATGTGCTTTGGTGGTCCATGAATTTCAATTGCTTTTTCTAAGGCATCAATGATCCATGCTGCGTTGGGTCCTTCCAGTGGAGTAACACAGACAACCTTTCGTGAAAAATGATCGATGACCATCAGGACATGAACAGGCATCAGGCCCCAGGACATTACGGTTGTGGTATCGATAGACCAGACATGGTTTGGATACCAGGCAGGAATGGGAGGCGATGCTGATATCACAGAAGATTCTTGAGAGACGATAAGGGCAGCAGGACCTCTCGGAGGGTAGGGCCTACGAAGGATATTTCGGACTGTGGAAGCTGAAATGAAAATGTTGAGCAGAGCCAGTTGATTGGCAGTACGAATACGGCCCCAGTGAACATTGGAGCTGGCGATTTCCCAGACGAAGGAGGCGATCTGCTGAGTAGTTTTATTGGAAGGAACCCTGGAAAGACTCTGATCGTCAATCTTGTGAAGCCACCGGTAGAGAGTGGACCTTGCGATGCCGAAGTACTGACTGACTCTGCGTCGAGGAATCTGAAAAGTTTCGATATGCCAGAGGATCAAAAGCCTTTCCCCAAGGGTGTATCGGGAATTCTTCTGACTCCTGCTGATTCCTTTCTTCAAAATCGAAATCTGAAGTTTGAGTTCATAAACCTTATCACGAAGAAAGACGATTTCCTTATCCTTGGAATCGATGTCCATAGAGGCAAGACGGGTCAGGCATCGTTTACGGATTCTCCCGGAGAAACGGGCGGCGAGAAGCGCAGCCTTTACAATAAGCGAAACCGTATCGCTGAAAATATCAGAATTACCACTCATGAAAAGCAATCAAAGGACAC
>DUCD01000257.1:1541-3609 GCA_012959985.1 Verrucomicrobiales bacterium
TAATAGCCATTAAGAGAGTGGATTGAAAACCCGTAAAGATTGTGAAAGCAACTGACTGTCATTCAAGAGGATGGACGGAGAAGACAGAATGGTCCCACCGACGCTTGACAACTACAGCTTGTTTCATTGACTCAACACCTCGGAACGCCCATTCTCTCAAGATGCTCGAAAAGCAAATTCCTATTAGTAACCATGAAACTCCCCGAGCGGTTTTCCCTCGCGCTGGAGTCGATTTTTGCCAAGACTCCGCCATGCATTTGTCTAGACCCTCTCGCCGTCAATTCCTCAAGACCGCCGTCACTGCCGCCGCCGCACCCCTGATCCTGCCTAATTTCCTTTCCGCTGCTTCACCGAACGGCAAACTCAATCATGCTGCAGTCGGGGTTGATGGTCAGGGCTGGAGTGACCTCAGTAACATCGCTTCTCATCAGGACGTCAATGTTACCGCGATCTGCGATGTCGATACCGCTCGAATGGCGAAGGCGGCTGAGAAGTTTCCTGACGCGCGCAAGTATCAGGACTGGCGCGAGATGCTCGACAAGGAGGGCGACAAGATCGACTCCGTGCAGGTTTCGACTCCCGACAACATGCACGCCCCGATCGCGCTTGCCGCGATGAAGAGTGGCAAGCATATCTACTGCGAGAAACCGTTGGCGCACGAAGTGACCGAAGCGCGGGCCATGGCCAAGGCTGCGGTGAAGGCTGGGGTCGTGACGCAGATGGGTAACCAGATCCAATCGACGATCGAATACCGTTCAGCAGTGATCTTGATTCAACAGGGTGTGATCGGGAAAATCAAAGAAGTGCATGCCTGGGCTGGCGCAACGTTTCCGCGAGAGGGACGCCCGGCAGGGGCTGACCCGATACCTGCCACCCTGGACTGGGACAAGTGGCTTGGCGTTGCGCCGGAGCGTCCGTTCAAGAATGGTATCTATCATCCGTTCAACTGGCGTGCCTGGCAGGACTTTGGCACTGGCCCGATCGGCGACTTCATGTGCCACATCATGGACTCTCCGTTCAAGGCGTTGGAACTCGGAGCACCGACCAGCGTGAAGGCGACCAGTGTTCCTGAAGAATGGGCGTCGAGAGAGGCTTGGAACAGTGAGAACTGGCCGGCCTGGGCGACCTACGAATACAACTATCCCGGAACCAAATGGACTGCCGGTGATTCCATTGTCGTCCGCTGGTATGATGGCGGTAAGAAACCTGCACGCGAACTATTTGGCTTCGAAAACCCGGAGCGCAAGGCGCCCGGTGGCGGCAGCCTGTTCATTGGAGAGGGAGGCAATCTTCTGTTGCCGCACGTCGGTGGCCCACAACTCGTGCCCTACTCGAAGAACAAAGGACTGAAGCGACCGAAACTCGAAGGACGCAGCCATTACCATTCGTTTGTTGACGCCTGTCTAGACAGAGGCAAGACGACATCCCATTTTGGTTTCGCTGGCCCCCTCACCGAAGCGACCTGCCTCGGCAACATCGCCAACCGTCATCACGGCAAAGAACTAGAGTGGAACAGCGCCAAAATGAAAATCACCAACAACCGGGATGCCAACAAGCAAGTGAAGCGTAAGTGGCGGAAGTTTGCGTGATCGAATAGTCGGTGCCCGCGGCCCGCTCCCATCAGTGAGTAGAATCTCGAGGGGTGACGGCTTCCCGCAGATTCAGGAAGGCCCACAGATTGGGAGAGGGAGCCTTTGATCTAGTGATATAATATTCATTGGCTTAAATCACCGTAGGATCCGTCCGGGGCAGTTTTAGGAAAAATATATTCAGTGTTTGTTAGCAATCCATATAATGCAGGATCCCTATTTCGCAGAGAATGGGCGTTTGTTATCTGCCACTGATCCTGAATACCTTCTTCACGTGTCTCGTTATAGCCAACAAGGGAGATCATTCCCCAATGGATGTATTCACCGACAAAACATTTATACTCGCAATCGTCTAACCGGGTATACCACGCATTATCGGGATATTGTTTTGCTAGCGGCGGCGAGGAAGCGGATGAAAACGGGCAGTTGAGAAAGGGAGGGTAGTTTTTACAAAAAAACCGGCAGCGAGAAACTTGCCG
>DUCD01000258.1:0-9433 GCA_012959985.1 Verrucomicrobiales bacterium
TTGCTTGAGGGCATGTTCCAGGTCATTTTTAGGCTCAGCATACTTTGTTTGATTTCATTTGGCGGGTCAAGCCCCATGTCTTCAATTTGATTCACCAGTTCGGCGGAGAACCGGAGTGGTGCTCCGCGATCGTTTCTGAAAAAGACACGCCTGTTGCAAAAGAGCACGTGCGACCCGGCAACGAGGGAATCGGTGACCTTGCCGGAGATCATGTCCGCGCCATGTTCGGGATGCGGAACGGCATCACGGCATACTTCAATTCAATGCGCCATGCCAAAGGGGATCCCAGCCGTTTCGGGTTGATGATTTATGGTTCCGAAGGAATCATCGCCATGAACACCGGATTCCTCCCCGCCGTCAGTTGGCTACCGGATTCCTCCTGGACACCTGCCCGAAGCGGAAAGGAATGGATTCCCGTCAGCTCATCAGGACCAGGGCGGGCTGAGCCGTTGAGGGACGGAGGGAGCCATGCGGGGAACCTGCGCGCCGTGCGCGATCTGATCTCTTCGGTCGAGGCTGATCGGTATCCGGAATCCAGCATCCTTGAAGCGCGCACAGCCATCGAAATGATCGCGGCGGTTTTCGAATCTCATCGTCTCCGGAAACCCGCGTCCTTTCCGCTTGGGACCCGAGCCAATCCATTGACTCTTCTGTAAACCCTGCCCTCCGCTCCGCCGCCCCCCCCCTCAGCGCGGACCTCGCTACCGTGAGACATCTTCCAGAGTATTTTATTAATGGAAGTTTTTCACACCGTTCTTTTTTAGACCTCGGTCCCGATTGTGGCTCCTACTCCAGCGAGCACAAGTATGCAAGCAGGTCACGGAACTCTTCGACGGCCATTGTCTGCGGAATACCTTCAGGCATGAGAGAAAGTTCAAGCGCTCCCCACGACTCGACGTCTTTTCGTGGGAAATCGTGTTCATGCCCGTCGAGCATGATCAGTTGGATCGCCCTGTTTTCCTGATCGATCTCGCGTTCGGTATGCATCTCGCCAGTTTTCATTTCCACGAACCATCCTTGGTATTCGGGCGCGATGTCGTCGCTTGGTTTAACGCTCGAGTTGATAAGCGCGCCGCGGTTTGCGGTTCGACCGATCACGGAGAGCTCCGGTCCAATGGGCATAGCGATGAACCCGACGGGCGCTCCTCTTCCGAGACGCCCGCATGGATGGCCCCTGCTTGAAGAGAAAGGTATATCAAATTTAAAACCAACTGTTTCATTGCAATCTAGGTTTCCTGAAAAAGTGTTTCCCAGTAGCCTCCCTGATTCGAACCAGGAGGGGATAATCAAGTAATCTTTTTCAGGTCAGTTTCAGACCTTTGTCACGGCTTCCATAAACGGAAACTGAGGGTTTCTTTTTTCCCATTAAAAATCCAGCCCTGAATAAAACCATTTTCCAAATCAATCCGCGCGTCGACTACCGAGGCGTAATCGGGGTCTATCTCATTCTGCTTTAATGTTGCTTTTCCCCGGGCTGGGTTGGAGTCGGGAAAATCCGTCGTTCCATCTACCGTATGAGGACGAGTGTTTCCGCGGTCCGTAGAAAAAGAATTCCATTACCTCTTCTCTCAGGTTCTCATCATCGGATTCCCGTTGTCCAGCGTCTTTCGCTCTGACCAACGCCAGGAATCCACCCTTTGGATCCAACGCAATTGACGGCGATTCTGGCGATTCAGTCGTATCTTCTTCACGCCTCCATTTACTGCTGAAGGCATTCTCATTCGCTTGAGAAAACGAATCAAATCCGTTCCCGAATCTCACCACGAAGAAACCGCCGGAAGCGACCACGCCCGCGTCCTTCAGCGGCAATGTACAATTGCCAGTGTCGGTCTTCGTCGCCAGATAGTATTTCCAGAGATGGATGCCCTCCGTTCCGCAGTTGTAAAGTTCCACCCAACCGTCCTCAGGTGAGATTTGAAATTCATTGATGACTAAATCGTGAGGCGTCCCTGCCCGCTCAGCGTCGATTTGGCGTTGCAACATTTTCGAATGACGGCTCATAAATCTCTTTAGATCCTGATCGGAATCGAGAAATGGGTCCGTTCCATCAAAGGGAATCCGATAAGGATCGAGGATATAATCCGCCTCGATGGAAGAGTAGTTCCGGTCAATCATGGTATCTACCTTTCCGGAATGCACAAACTCACGGAGCATCCATTCGAGGCGATTGAGAAAATCCGTTCGAAGCGCATCGTTCTGGTAGATTCTTGAGGGAAGGGTAAACCAGTGCGATGGACGCCAACCTATGTCCTGAATGGTCTGGTTGTATAGGTGCATGAACGGTCGTCCGACGCGGTTCTCAAACGCCTGGACGTTGAAGTTTCCGTTGTTGTGATCCCAGGAGAGAAACCACCACTGCCCGGAACCAGGCTCTCGATAGAAAAAGTAGTCGTCCGCTTCTATTTCCGATCGATGGCAGATGACCTGAAGCACCAAATAATCCCGAACTCTCGGCCAGTCGGTCTGTTCTCGCACGAATCGTTCGAAGTCACCTCGATCCGTTCGGTTGATCCGTTTGATGAATTCACGCAACTCGGCCAGGCTGCCGGTCTTGCCACGAATTTCGCCCAGCCCCTCCCAGCCGACCAGATGTTGAAAAGTCTGAGCGCGAATTAAGGCCCCTTCGGGATCCAGCCCCGGACTGCGTTTGAACGGCGCCCGGATCGGCTCAATATCGAGGTAGACGCCTTCATATCTCCCATTGATCGTCAGATTGACATACCTTACCCGCGAAACTTCAGCGCCCGCGGTGCGGAAGACATCACAGGATAGTTTTTCCTGCTGCAGAGTGTGGTCCATGGGCTCCGCCTTAAGATAGGTGACTTTGCGACCGATAGGCGTTTCGTCCTTGAACTGGATCCGATAGCTTTTCTTCAATGCTTGCCGAGTGCTCGCGCCGCGAAGTCTGATATTGATCGGGTAGGATTTCCCGGTGAATTGTAGCCGACCCTCAAGAACTATTTCCTCGGTGACGTCGTCAAGCATGGACCGAATTCCCGCGACCGGCAATTTCAAGGCATAGAGAGGAAGTGATGATTCGCTGATATCCTTGGGAATGACCGGACGTATCGGTGAATAAGCGCTGAGCTCGCCATCCGGAGGCAGATACCGTAGCCTGTAAGAATAGTAGGTCCGCGGGGCCGCTTCATGGTCGATCCATCGACCCTCATGGATGGCAACATCCGATAACTTTACCCAATCGGTATTTCCTTCTCGCCGTTCCAGATGGATGTGACCGACGTTCTGACTTTTCCATCGCAGAATCGTCATTGAATAGCCCGCTATCGCCTCGAATGAATCCAGTAGTCGATCTACATCGACGGTTTCCAGTTCGCCTCCCAATCGTTCGATCAGCTCGAGTATCTCCCGGATCTCCGGCTCGTTGCCCGTTCGTAGGGAAAAATCCAGCTCTGCGCGCAGTTTGTTCAGACGTTTCCGCCTTTCGTCCGAACCAATGAAATCGCGGATATCCGGCCCTATCTCAAGGATCTCGCCCTCCTGATTCACGGTGGCAAAAGCTCTTCGTTCATCCATACTGAAGAATTCGACCATCCAGACATTCCACTGGCGGTTAAACTCAGCGGAAATCCGCAGGCCGTTCACCTCGTCCAGACGCTCCTGGATTTCGGGATGTGCGGCCACGGCCGCCACGGCCTCGACAGCCGTTCGGACATCGCCGCATTGACCTGAGATTATACCTGTCAGACAAAATACAAGCCAAACTACTTTGAGCCCGAGGACGACCACATGTTTTTTATAAACCATATTTGAGAGCTATGTTTTGTCACTCAATGCGTAAAAAATCCCATTGAGACGATTGTCATTGAAATGCAGGAGTTTGAGGCCTTAGTATTTGGCCGGACCTCCGGAGAAATAGAGATGCTAAGCCCTGGGACCCGCACTGAAATGCAAACGATTGACCCTACCACCATGCCACCGGTTCACTCTGTTTTCAAGAAATCGATTTGGATCGCTGTTATCCTGAATATCTGTCTGAAATGGATCGCCTGCGCCGGAACCGAATCGTTTGACGTGGTGGTTTACGGAGGAACGTCAGCCGGTGTGATCGCCGCGGTTAAAGTTTCACGATTGGGAAAAACCGTTGTCCTGATCGAACCGACAGAACATATCGGGGGACTAACCAGCGGCGGCCTTGGGGCAACCGACATTGGAAATAAAAATGTTATCGGCGGCATGTCACGTGAATTTTATCATCTGATCTGGCGGCACTATCAAAAAGACAGTTCATGGAATTACGAAACCAGGAATCAATTTGCCGGTCGAGGCCACAAAGATACCGATACCGCCTGGACTTTTGAACCCCACGTGGCGGAAAACATCCTTCACGAAATGCTCAGAGAAGCCAGGGTGCCGCTTGTTTCGGGCGAACGGTTGGATTTGAAAAAAGGAGTCTCCAAAAAAGGAAACAGAATCACGGAAATTCAGATGGAATCCGGGAAAAGTTTTTTTGGGAAAATGTTCATTGACGCGACTTATGAGGGGGATTTACTGGCAAAGGCCGGTGTGACTTTTACGGTGGGACGGGAGGCGAATTCAAAGTATGGAGAAACGCTGAATGGAATTCAAACGAGGCACGCCGTCAGTCATCAGTTCAACCGCGAAGTCGATCCGTACCGAATTCCCGGGAACCGTGAAAGCGGCTTACTTGCCGGTATTCAAGCACATGGCCCAGGAGTGGAGTATGCCGGGGACCATCGGGTGCAAGCTTACTGTTACCGTCTGTGCGCAACCGACATCCTAAAAAACCGCGTTCCCTGGCCCAAGCCGGATGATTATGACGAACGTCATTTTGAATTGCTGTTTCGAAACTTCGAAGCGGGAGATCATCGACGTCCCTGGAACCCCGTGATGATGCCCAACCGAAAAACCGACTCCAATAATAATTTCGCCATTTCGACCGATAACATTGGAATGAATTACGATTATCCGGAAGGAGATTACGCCACCCGGGAATGGATTCTCAAGGAACATGAATCCTATCAAAAAGGACTCATGTGGTCCTTGGCCAATCACCCGCGAGTTCCCGAGAAAGTCCGTACACATTTTTCGGAGTGGGGTTTGGCGAAAGATGAATTCGTCGACAACGGAAACTGGCCACACCAACTTTACATCCGAGAAGCCCGCCGCATGGTCGGGGCCTACGTCATGACTGAAGTAAACTGTTTGAGACAAAAGGTGATACAGGATTCCGTCGGCATGGGAGCCTACAACATGGACAGCCATAACGTGCAACGCTACGTGACTGAGGAAGGCCTTGTCCGAAACGAGGGAGACGTGCAGGTTAAATCCCTGCCCTACCCCATCAGCTACCGATCGATCGTTCCCCAGGAAAAAGAATGTGGAAATCTATTCGCCCCCACCTGCCTTTCCGCCTCACACATTGCGTTTGGATCCATCCGCATGGAACCGGTCTTCATGGTCCTCGGTCACTCTTCCGCCGTCGCGGCGGTACAGGCTATTCAGGAGGGCGTCAACGTCCAACAAATCGATACCGGTAAATTGAAGCGGCAGTTACTCGCGGACAAACAAGTATTGGATCTGGAAATGCCAAAGCCGGCCATCGATGTTGATCCCACGGATCTTCAGGGAATTGTGATCGACGACACCCAGGCCATCCGATCCGGGTTCTGGGGTGAGAGCCGAGCCATTCACCCTTACGTGTCACTGGGTTACCGGCATGATCGCAATTCCGGAAAAGGTGGCCAATTCGCGCGTTTTTTCATTCCAATCGAAAAATCGGGAGATTATGAAATTCGACTCGCTTACTCTGCCAATGGAAATCGCGCCACAAATGTCCCGGTCACGATTCATCATACCAATGGCAAAACCACAGTCGTAGTGAATCAAAGAAAGAACCCTGAGTTAGACAAACTCTGGACAAGCCTTGGAGTCTTCCCACTATCGACGGACTCCAATCCCTCGGTCGTTATTGAAAACCACGGCACTGATGGCTATGTAATCGTGGATGCAATCCAGGCGGTTTTCCAATGAACTTAAGAGCTGACACCTTGACGCCCACGGCGACGCTAATGTGTCATGACGACAAACACTTCGAGCAGTCTAAAAGTCCCTGTCGGAACCATAAAGAAATCGACGGCGACGATGGAATCGACATGGTGAACGAAGGCTCCGGAGTTTAAGACGGCGTAATCTCGCTTGCTCGACTAGGCCCGCGGTCCAACGATCAGTATGAGGACGAGAATTCAAAGGCCTGCCGCATACAGGCGACACTCACACGGAAGCGTCGAAACGGATTGAGTTGTTCGGTTAACGAGCATCCTCAGCGTAGTTCCTATAAACGGCCTCGATACCCGGTTGGCTGTCGAGCGCACTTGAATGGATGAATGCCGCCCACCGTAGTCTCAGTGAGTTACCGGTGCCAACAGTCACGCTGCTTTTTTCCGCCTTGGTGAAGGCGTTTCGACCGAACGGATTCGCCAACATCAATCCGTAGTTCCGGTTATGAAACCAGCTGGCTCGAAAGTTGCCCGGGTGCGTCATGACGGCGATTCCAATCCTTCTCCCATCCACTTCTCCCGAATAGTCGCACCAATCGAAGATCCCACCCCAGGTTTGCCCTGCCGAGGTCAACCCATTCTCAGCTCGAATCGTTCCGCCCTTGATCTCTGTGAGCGGCGTGGCGACACGGATCCCGAAACCCATTTCTTCCTGATCGCCGAACACAATGTCGCGATCAAGCGCGCGAAACCGAGCATCCCATGAGAGAAGGTAGCCGTTCGTCACAATCGACAAATTGATCCTACTTTCGAGTTGTGCCATGGGAGCACCACCGTCTGCTATAAGATTACTTTCTGTGGCGAATACAAGTCCGTTATCCACGACTCTGGGATTTCCCAAAAACCTGTTGTGACGAATGGTCGCCTTGTTTCTCCAGAAATCGCGACCATTGATGTCGCCGAATGCAATCCAGATTCCCGGATGCATACTCGAGTGATCGGTACGATCAGTACCCTCGACGGGTGGATGGTTGCGAGTTACCTGAATGCCGTCCTGAGTATGAACACTGGAAAAGTAAGGGCGTAGAATCGCCTCGTCTCGGAAAACGAAGTCTGTGACCGGTTTTCCGGAGTTCTCAATGATCAGTCGGTCGCTCTCGAGCCGCCAAGTGAGTCCCCCCTTGCTGCCTGGCGAGTCAGCAGAGTCGGAGCGTTGTCCCAGAAGCCAAACAGTAATGTCAGCCACCTGTTGAGGAGAAAGCACCTGAGCATAGGAGGGCATCACAGATCCTGCTTCGGTTCGGTGCAGAATGATGTCCTTTTTCGCGATGCGAACCTTTTCTCCGTCGGCCTGGGAGAGTGTGAGGAGATAGTCGGTTTCTTCGAGCAGCGCGCCATAAAAGTCACCGCTGTTGGTTTCGACCGTGTGTTGTCTGTAGCCCTCGGTGATGACGGCGTTCGGGCTGAGGATGGATTGAATAATGTGCTCAGCGTTTGTACGATCACCGATGGTGGAAAGATCGGGGCCGATATTTGCGCCGCGGCTCCCGACACGGTGGCAGTTGAAGCAGCCAACTCCTGACGGTTGAAAAAAAAGCTTCTCTCCAGCTTCACGGTTCGCCTTCTTCAACGCGGTTGCCACAGCCGCCAGATCCGTCGAATCCGCGAGGAGTTCAATGCTGTCCATCACAAGTGGGCGGCCCTTGACTATCGATTGAGAAACTCCGCTCGAAGTTTTCTGAATCCAGAGATTGGCAATGTCTTTAACGGTCTCATCCTCATCAGTCGTCATCGCCTCTACTTCGGTCTGCTTCAGTGCGTTGGTGTCTAGTAATGCGAGGAGGGCGGCCCGTCGGACACCGACGCGTCTGTCTCCGAGTAGTAACTTGAGCGCGCTTGGACTCAGTAAATCAGCTAACGCCCTCCAAGCCACGTAGAATGACAGGCGGTCAGTCTCCTTCGCAAGGAGAGGCAATAAAAGAATCGGGGTGTTTTGACAACCCGCTTGCCACATTCCCTTGATCGTTTCAAATCGAATGCGCGGATCTTCATTTTCGAGAAGGAGGGCCGCAAGGATCACCAGTGGGTCGTTGCGTTTTGAACGGGCGGCCCGGTATGCGAGGATTCGAATGGCCTGCAGCCTCTGATCGATTGACTGTTTATCGCCGACGCTCTGACTACTGAAAAACTCATCGATACTCTCGTCATCCGTATCGATACGACCCAGCGCCCAGCCGGCCCAGGTTAGTTGTCGGTCAGTGAGTCTCGCACGATTCGTTAGAGCGTTGACAAGATCCGGTTTTGCGGAGTGCCCACGCCGAACGATCTCATCCTGCGCATTGACGCGACGAGCTGGAATGGAACTGTCAAGGTCAAGAAGAAGTTCGTCGAAGGACCAATCGGTGTTCGGGGTGTTCCGTGGCAACGGGTCGAAGACAGCGGCTGCGTTCTGGGCTCGAATCCGAAAGACGCGGCCCTCGTTCGCCATTTCTCCGTCATCCCAAACCACGCCGTAGCTACGGCCCCAACCGAGGCAGTACAGTGCGCCGTCCGGTCCAACTTCAAGATCGGTTGGCCGAAAGAGAGCGTCGCCGCCACGAATAAACGTTTCGAGTTTTTCACCCTCTGGACGCATCAACGCGCCGTTCCAGGTCGGACGGTAAACGAGCATCGTTTTCTGAAGCCAGTCGTTGATGAAAAAGACTCCACGGTAGTCGACGGGAAATTGCGGTTCATCATAGAAGACGATACCCGTGCCGCTGCCTTGAAATACGGGTCCATTAATCGGGGCAGTCGGAGCGTTGTTTTCACCGGTCCAACTGGAGCTCCACGAGTGGCTCCATCCAAAATGCGCGCCAAAGAAGGGCGTGATGATTCGGTCTCCCTCGTTTTGATCGTTGTCGGTTCCGAGCCAGTTGAATTGATCGTCGAAGGTAATATCCCATGGATTGCGGAATCCACGAGCAACGATTTCGAGGTTTCTCCCCATGTCGTCGCATCTCAGCACTCCCCCCTCGCGTCCCCAGTCGTCGTTGGGGTTGTGATAGGCGGGGCGGTAACTTTCCGCGGAAAATCTCTGAGGTGTGGGATGGTCCGGCGATCCCGGTGGTGCATCCATACCCCAAAGATCGCGAAACGGTTTGGGAGCGATGCGACCAGGAATGGAAAGCCCCTTCGAGTTGCCCTTGGACATATAGAGACGACCGTCAGGTCCCCAGTTCAACCCATGCAGACCGTGCTCGATGTTTCCAAGGTCGGTGTAGATTCGAACATATTCATCCGCCAGATCGTCCCCGTCGAGATCCCTTACCAGTGTAAGATCAGGAGCGTTCGCCACCCAGAGATCACGTCCATGCCAGGCAAGGGCCTGTATGTTGTTAAAACCGGTGGCGAATTCCTTTCGTGACTCGGCCACGCCGTCACCATCGGCATCAAGCAGCAGGAATACACTGTCC
>DUCD01000258.1:9443-18812 GCA_012959985.1 Verrucomicrobiales bacterium
GGTGGCGTGTCGGGTCGTGGCTTGCGATACTGGGGTCCCATACCGACGAACATCCGCCCGAGCGCGTCGAACGCGAGGGAGCAGGGGTTTCGAACGAGCGGCTCGGCAGCAAACATTTCAATCACGAAACCGGACGGCGCCTCCGGCAGTTTGTCGAGATCCGCACCGGGATCATCAAATGCGGCATAGACCGTCGAGGCCGTTGTGAAAATGGTTACCAATCCGAGCCAACATGTTCGTAGAGTTTCAAAACTTGGGTTTATTAATTGAGCAGTCATGCGTAGCGAATGAGCCAAATGAAGCTGATGGTCATCATACCGACTCCGGAGCATTCAAGCAAGAAACCTACTACAGAAATTCTCGATGACATTGGGAGATCGACAGCTGGGATGACCATCGGTATATCCTATTTGATGGCCAACCTCGGACTGCCGACGGGCAATAGCGCCGGATTCACCACCCTACCCAGCCTCAATTCCGAAACGAACACCACCTTTTGGTTTAGTCATTGAATTATCAGGGTTGTTTTGAAATTATCAGGATGATGATGCGCCTGAAAAAAAAGGTTTTCTATTGGATGTGCGGAATGATGCTGACGGGACCATTTTGTGGGATGGCTGCCGAACTGAAACCCAACATTCTACTCATCATGGCCGATGATGTGGGCAGCGAAGCCATTGGATGTTACGGGGGGCAGAGCTATCCCACACCGCACATTGACGCGCTCGCGACTGGCGGCGTCAAATTCAACCATGGCTATGCCATGCCAGTGTGTCATCCTTCAAGGATATGCCTGATGACCGGCCGCTACCCTTTTCGGTTCGGTGATGAAGGATCAAAATGGGGTGACTTTCCCCGGTCCGCCGAACCCATTACCATCGGGCTGCGCATGAAGCAGGGAGGATACGCAACCGCCGTGGCAGGCAAATGGCAACTCTGTCTGATGAAAAACGATCTCGACCATCCCAAACGCCTCGGCTTCGACCAGTGGAGTTTATTTGGGTGGCATGAGGGCGGTCGTTACCACAATCCAATGATCTACGAGAACGGAAAGCTCCTTGATGACACCTCAGGGAAATTCGGACCAGACCTCTATGTTGATTTTTTAGTCGACTTCATGCAACGCAATCACAAGGTGAAAAAGCCGTTTTTCGCCTACTATCCGATGGCTCTTTGTCACGATGTCACCAATGACCTGGATGACGAACATGTGGATTTTTACAAAGACGGACGTTGGATGAATTACGCCGAGATGATCGCATCCATGGATGATATGGTAGGACGACTGATCGCCGCGCTTCAGCGAATGGGAGCTCGTGACAATACTTTGGTGATCTTCACCACTGACAATGGATCGGCTGGAGCCAGCTATCTGAGTGTCAATTCAGAGGGGAATATGATTAAATCGAAAGTAGTGTCCGTTCGGAAGGGTCGAGTCGTTCCTGGAGGCAAGGGGAAAATGGATGACACCGGAACTCGTGTTCCACTTATCGCCAATTGGCCGGGACACATCCAGCCCAAGAGTAAAACTGACCGGATGGTCGATCTAACCGATATTCTACCAACCTTGGCGGAGGTCGCGGGGCTGAGCGATGATGGCGTTGTTCGCGATGGCATCAGTTTCGCCTCAACGCTGTTGACAAGCGCCCATCCGGAGAACGCGAGCGACGAACGCGAATGGATATTTATCGAATATCGAGGGAAACGATGTGTCCGTTCTCGAAACTGGAAACTCTATGGTGACGGACGATTCTTTGATTTAATGAACGACCCCGGCGAATCATCCCCATTATCTCCAAACCAACGAACCGAAAAAATGAATGGCTCGTATACCGAATTGACCAGCGTAATCGCAGGTCTGAAAGGTTATGTACAGGAAAAACTTCGTCCACTTTAGAAATTGGGAAAACCCGGAGTTTGTGGTCCCTGTTAATTCGTACACAGCTATTTCACGCCTCGGCATCCTGACACCACCGTATTCAGAAGGAGTTTGAACCAATAAATCTTCTCAAACGATCCTACCATGGCGCTCTGTATGTGCGACAATGCCAAAGATTTCGAATAAACAGGAACCACAGGAACACTCCACAAAACTATCCTGCACAGGATTTTGGCGGGTCGTTTTAAATTATTCATACTGTATGATTTCCAGTTAATACCTTTTTTCATTCTTAAAGTGATCGCTTGAAATCAGGGTTACCGGGATTTGGAACTCCAGTAAGCGAACTGTTGACTTGTAGTCCTTTTACCTATGTTCAACTCGAGTCCCTCCGGATTAAACACAATATACTCCACTTCTCCCTCTGCAAGTTCAAGCTTGAGTACGCTGGCTTCGACATCATCCCGCAAGACCGTGATTCCGCTGGCATGAGCCGTGGCTTTCAGGGAAGGTTCATTTATTTGCCGACTTCCACTGGGGTTGTTGTTGTGAGTGCGGAAACGATAAGGCATATGCGGGTAATATACTTGAGTAAACACCTTCTGGTCGCCTTTCATTGGCGTGCCTTCCCACGTGTAACGCAACTGGGCCGGACAATCCGTCGTCCGCATGTCCAGTGTCATCCGGTCTACGACTTGCAATCGGCAGTCCGGCTGGGGCGCAAACCACACCAGTAGATCGACCGGAGGCGTTTTCGCACTGGCCTGACCGTTGTTTACGGCGGGTGCACTCATAAAGGTATTGGCCCAATGATCGCCCAATTGGGGACCGATATTCTGCGTATTCCAAAGTGGTGTCACACGGGCATGGAAGGATTCCTCGAAGGTGACCATTTCCCGTGATACCAGAAAACGGTTTTTCACAAAAATGAATTCACGTTCATAGATGATCGGCAGTGCGTCGGGATTGTGTACCCTCACTTTTGCAAATGTAGCATCCTGAGTGTCCTCAAAGTGAACGACCTCTGAGTGGATATCCGGCATCGTGCCGGATTTCCATTTTTCATCAATGCGATTAGAATCCGGGTTGTATCGTAGCTGGGTTGTTCCGTCGATGTCTTCAACGAGCAATCGGTTTTCTTCGGAGCTGCCTTTGCTGGTGACAATCTGGGTGAACGGAGCCCCATAGCGGTTCAGTCCCATGATGCCTCCCGGATTAGCGGGGAAGCTGGTGGGGTGCAGTTCAACAAGGCAAAAGAAATCTCCGGGATTCCACCCACTTCGAAAGATGAATTTATCGGGCCATTGCTGCTCATTCATGACCCAGCTGCAGCAGATGTGTCCTTTATCTTTACGGGGATCTGCGTTACCCAACAATTTCTCGGTCAATTCCTTGTTGGTATGCGGTACGCGCATCGCTTCGTTGCGAAGCGTATGACGTGAGGCCCTGCCGGGCTCGATGGGTTTAATTGCATCATCGGCAAAGAGATAAGCAAACGCTGCATGAAGGGGATCGAGTAAATAATCATCATCGGTATGCCTTTGCGATTGATAGCGCATATAGTTCATCAATTTGTGGGCGACAAACCGAAAACGACCATCACCCGTTTTTGCGGCAATACGTTCCAGCATCGATAGGCGGTAATCAGCCGTGCTGTTGTATCCTCCGTTGGGACCATAGGGATTGACGGCTCCATCGCTCGTGACCTCCAGCATCAGCCGCTCCCACAGTCGTTGCATCCCGGGATCGGTATAGATCCGATCATCGCCGGTAATCAAATCTCCGTTATAAACCAGCATTACGAGAGGCCCCATCATGTATCCCGTATCATTTTGGGGAACATCTTTGATCTTCCAAAAGTCGTTAAACACCAGTTTTCCATACCGGGTCCAATGTTCCGCTTCCGGAATATCCGGATACCATTGTGAAGCGAGCCATTTGATGGTCCCTTCCGGCATGGAACGATGACATCCGCCACGCCATTCAGTGGGTTCCGAACCCCATACATGCAAATTGCGACAGTAATAAAGCGTCAAGTCTTTAAACCAAGTCGTCTCCGCTTCAATAGCCCCACCGTCGAGAAGATACTTGCGATAAAGGGGTATAGTAACGGCCGGCATCTCAAAGTCTTCCAGCCAATCGTGTTTTTCTACGCGCTTCTGCATCGCCGTGTGATAATGCTTGAGCATCGAAATACAAGCCTCCGCCCATTGAGCCTCACCGCATTCAACATACTTTGCCAGAATCGGGAGGAAAGCCCTGAGCCCTTGTTCACCTCGATCGGGATTCTTTGCGAGGACTTCCAAATTCAACGATTCCATATAGCGCATATAGGTATCACGTGTGATGGAATTTTGGGGAATCGGGTAAAACTGGGGATTGTTCACATCGGGTCGTGCGAAGCGGTAACGTTCACTGTTAATAAAAAATTGTGTAGGCGCTCCAATACGGTCGATATTGCCCCATGGCGAAGGAGAGGAGACGTCAGGTTTTGGATTGATATTGGCCGGACTAGGGGAGGCCGACAGATTAAAATCAACGGCTTTGAAAACCAAAAAGGATGCATAAAGCTGGCACGAAACTGATACACATCTCACCAACATTGAAACTATACCTATTCTATTCATTCATCAACTTGATTCATCAACAATAACGGTGAGCCTAATTGTAACAAGGAATTCGTATTTCATCCATCATCAAGGAGTTTTCAATGCCCTCCCTCACATCTGTAAACGCCCTGTCCTGTCCGTTTATTAGATCGAAGTCAAAAAAAGATTCCGGATTTTTGAAATTCAAATTGTCTCTTTCGTTTTTGTTCTTCTCTTCAGTTTTTTAGTTTCTCATTTAATGAGATTTCCGCTCATCAGAGGCGTCCTTTGCCTGTCGCTCCTTAAATTAAGAATGAGGAAAAACGCACAACAAATAGGCAAGCCCAGCTAAACAGACGTGCAGCTCTGCTCACTCTTTATTTGGATTGGTTTTGTTCAAATACTCTTCGATATTTGTATAGCCATCACCATCTGAATCTAAAGTACTATGCAGTGCCAGATCGCCATTCGGACTAAAACGGCGTTCCCATTCATCCGGCATACCGTCGGCATCGATGTCTGTTTGTGGTTGAGTAGACAAGAGTTCCGGCCATCCTCCCACCTCCGTTTGGCTTGAAATAATGCCATTTCCAAAGGTCGTTCGCCCCGAACGAACTTCACGGACAATCCGTTCATCATGGGAATCCCTTTTTGGCCGAATCGCGCCGGCAGAGAGCAGCACATTCTCAAATGCCGTCTCGGCTGTTTCAGTGAAAACCGGCGCAAAATCAACAGGTTTATCAATCATGGCGGATTCAGGCGACCGATTGGAAGCATCGATGGTCACCAGGCCATTTCGTTTTCGTGACTGTAAGTGGTTTTCAAGTATATTACCCTGAATATACCATCGGCCAAAAGTACCATCATCCAGAGATTGGATTTTTACGATATTGAGGTGTTCTCTTGAGGCAGGGCCTGCTTTGTAAAAATTGTTCACAACGTTTATGCTCTCAGGCCGACCGTCGAGTCTGCGCTTTTGCCAGTTAAATATGCCATTGTTGCGGAAATCAAGATTGATCGTTGGGTTGCTCGTTTCCCCGGCAATGCTGGGATTACGGCCTGCATTGTTAGCGAGCAGATTGTGGTGGTAGGAGGAATTCACGCCGCCCAGTGAGGCGGCAAATCCATGGCCTTTTTGCAGTGGCGAGTCATTCAGGGATTCGGAGATTAGGCACCATTGTACTGTGATGTTCTTGGTGCCATGATAGGTGTTTACCGCCTCATCCAAGGTCCAACTTACCGAGCAGTGGTCGACGATGACATTTTCCGCATTCGATATATCAATACCATCCATCAATTTGCCAGCCTCGTCTCCGAGACGAACACGCATGAAACGAATCACGGCGTCGTTAGCAGAAATGATCAGCGGATATTTTTTTAGGCAGATGCCATCCCCCGGCGCCGTTTGACCGGCGATTGTAATACGTGGGTGGATAATTCGTAATGCTGACTGCAACTCGATGGTGCCCGAAATCTTGAAGACAACGATTCTCGGCGCTTGAGCCTCTATTGCGGCTCGGAGGCTTCCAGAGCCCTTGTCCTTTAAATTAGTTACAAATAGGACCTGACCGCCGCGACCACCGAGCGCGTATCGGCCATATCCCTCTGCTCCTGGAAACGCCAGTTGTTGTGCCCGAATGAAAGTTGGAGATGAAATTACGATAATTGAGATTAAAAGTGAAACAACTCGTTGCATGATAACTATCCCTTCGTAAATGCTTTAGATAATCGCTGTTTGTCAATTGATATTATTACGGATGCGTAAAACAAGTTATGGAGCCTCGCCAGCTTGCCCAGCTCTATAGGTGTTGACATAAAGCCTTTGCCCGGTGCTTCCGTCAACAACTGTTAAATCCTACACCGCCATTTCATGCTGCTTTTCGTTCGTAGAAATGATGCAATCCACCGACCTTCGGAATCACCACAATTCTGCCTTTCTTCAGAAGGAGTATCGGTTTTGACCGACGGTTTACAAAACCGTTAAAGCCCTTGCTCGACCCTGCACGAAAACGACCCTACTACGTTGTGAACGTGCATGATAATGCGCAGATCTCCTTTTATCCAAAATGTTGTAATCGCGCACCAATACGCAAATTCACTGTTGCATTCTGTTGCAGGGCGAATCTGATCCGTCGAGGATCTTCACGCGACCAACTGACAAAACGGCGTCCGAAGTGTCCGGGATTCTGAAGATGCCATGAAAGGTTCTGACTCGACTCACAGCTTCTGCGCTTTCTCAGGCATACAAACTGGCAGTTCTTCAGTAAAACGAAGACCTTGGTGCACCAACGTGTTCCCTGAGCAGGTGAATCTCCTTACACCGATATTCAATCAAAGACTATTGTTCCCGATAGATCCAACCGGCGAGACAATGGAAATTTTAAGTCATTGATGATCAATTTGTCGGTCCAGAAAAATCAGAAATTCCGAAATTATTTGAAATAGGCAGTTTTCTCTCGGACACTAGGTAGGTATGACGCACGCCGATCTCCACATGGAAGTTCGGGCAACGATCAAGGGTTGCCGTGAGGCGGTCGAGATCATCCTCCAATATGGCGATGGGTTGATGGCGATCATTGAGTGTTTCATGTCAATTAAGGCGCGTCTGGGCGAGCGCTGGATGAGGAGGGAGCGGCCAGTCCGGTTTTCTTGAGCAACGTCGTCGCGATCGATTTCAATCCTTGGGCGCGATCCCGCGCTTCAAGATACCAATAGATCTCTCGGCCTACCGCGTCGCCCAACGGGAGCGATTCCTCCCAATAAACGCCATCCCCCACCCGTTTCATTGGCAGCGACTTATAGCGATCTTTGGCATCGTTGAATCGCGCACCCTTTTTAACGCAGTAAAAGAGACGAACGTCGAGGATTTCCGCCTGGCTCTGAACAATGGCGCTCACTTTCAAAGCCCCCGGCACGACCGTTTCCATAGCCGTCAATCTCGTGACCGGCCGCCCCCAGAAGCAGTGAGCGGCCCACGCGCGATAGGCCCGGACGTGTTCGGGCGTCGCCATGCCGTGACCGTAATTGGTCACATACGCAAAACTCTTGTCTCCCTGGTAGAAGGGATAAAAACCGTGGTCATCGAAGCTGTTGAAAAGTCGATCATTCGTGCCGATGAGACACATCACGGGAACGCTCACACGGGAGAGGAACTGGTAAGGATCGATGTAGGCCATGTATTCGTAGCCGCGGGTTGTATACATGTCCTCGATATGGGCCATGTATTCATGTTTTGAGCCGGAGTGATTATTCCGTATGGCCTCCGGATCCGGCAGCGCTCCCGGGGTAGAATTGTGTGTTTGCATCAGATGCAGGAAATTGCCCGGCCTCGCGATTGGCACAATCCCGCGAACACGATCGTCCGCCGCCGCGACGATCCAGATGGACTGAGCGCGCTTGGAGCTGCCCGCAAGAACGAATTGCGTTGCCTGGACATCCTCAAGCTCGCCCAACGCCGTCATGGCCCGCATGTAGATTTTGGCCAACGCGATCCAGTGAATCCAATTCGGGTCGCCGGTCTCGAAGAACTTCGCGGCCGTGTAACGACGGATCGGACCTTGTCCGGTCACGCCCCAATGGTCGCCCGGCATGTTGGATTGAAGCAGCATGGACGGGATGCCCAGCTTCAACGCGGTCAGCGCGCCATATTCCCGCTCGATGTCGAATCCGTCTTTCACATTTGAGCTGCCGCCCTGATTGATGACGGCCAGCCCTTTCTTTGACTCGGCAATGCCTCCGACCGGAAGATAGACTTTCGCAAGATGGCGCACGTCTTCTCCACCCCAATTCTGGGAAAAGAACTCCAATTGAATGCGGCGAATCGGATCCACGCTGTCCTTCGACGCCGACAAGATTTCATCCGCCAGAATCTTTAAATCCAAGGTGTCCGCATCCTGCATCTCCGCCATGTCGAACACATTGGCCGGCGGATGATTGCTCTCGTCAGCCCCCTGAACACAGGAATGGGTGAAGACGAAAATCGCCCCCATTAAGACGAAGCGCGCCGAACCAGCTCTGAGGAATACCGCTCTCATTGGACGTCTTGCACCGGTGCCGCTGCAACCAAGCGCGTCCTGTCCATTTATTAGATCGAAGTCAAAATATTTAATTGGTTTACTGATTTTCAACGCGATGCTCTCTTTCCAGTTCTTTTTTTCTTCATTCCAGTTTCTGAACTGAAAATTCGGTTCATCTCCCAACAAGGAGTTACATCGCATTCGTATTCGAATTATTACCGTAACCGTTTCTTCTCTCCCGTTCGGATTTCATCCATTTGATTTTCAGGCTGCTTGCCTTTCATAATAATTCAACACCCCGCCGAGTCGCGAAAATTTCACCATTCCCCCACTCTCTTCTTTAGGTGCTTGGGGCAGCTCAATCAACTCGTTTCCTACTCCCTGATAATTTCTTTCCGTGTGATAATGTGCACTGAATTCCTTGGTGATTTCCCACAGCATCTTTTCTCCAAAGACAACGAACCGATTTAGACATTCTGATTTTATGGAAAGTACGTATCTCTCCGCGTATGAATTCAAATTGGGTGAACGGGGTGGTAGTTTGATGGGTTTCGTCCCTGAATCTTTGAGCAGTTTATCAAACTTGGCCGTGTATTTGGTGTCTCGGTCGCGGATCATATACTTCTTCCCCAACAGGAATCCATCATCGCAATCTGTTAAGTTCCTTGCACACTTCGCCATGAACTCTCCATCCGGATTGGGTGTGATCCCGACGATCTTCACTCTCCTCTTCGACAACTCTATCACAAACAAAACATAGTAGGTTACCAAACCATGCAAGGTCAGCACTTCCACACTAAAGAAATCGCTTGCCGCCATATGCTCCCAATGCGATCTAAGAAATGTTTTCCAGTTACGCTTCTTCGATCGTTCAGGTGCCGGATCC
>DUCD01000258.1:18883-21653 GCA_012959985.1 Verrucomicrobiales bacterium
CACCCTTCATTCTCACGGGCCATCTGAAGAATCAATTCCATGATCTCTTTTCTGGTTCTTCGCCGACCAACACTCTTACGCTTAAATGTCCACTTCCGAGCAATCAACTCCCGATACCATTTCAGAATCGTATCGGGTGAAGCGATATTGGCGAATTGTTTTAACTTTTTCCTACCGATTCGTTTTGCCCGGATAGCCAATCTTATCCGTTCCGAATCATTGAACCCAATCCGCTTGGCCTTAATCTTTGACCTGAGAATTCGATTCTCCTCCAACAAGTAATCAATCACGTGATTCTGGCGCTGGTTCACCCAACCAGACACCGTGAATACCCAAAAGCGGAACATTTCCAACAACCCAGACTCCATTCATAACCACTTACCAAAGAAGCAATTAAAGATCGATCTAATATTTGGACAGGACGAGCCGCCTTGCCGGGTTGAGGCAGAGTAAACAGCGAGAAAACAAACAAGGCCGCAACTCTTCCTAAACAATTTGAGAAAGCAGTTTCCATGTTCCCATATCTTGTTAAATTGAGGCACCTAAACCGCAGGTTTGGCTACGAACCTCTGGTGCCCTCACACCCCTGCACCTCCCGATCATGGCTTCACCCGGAGTTTGAAGAAGGCCTGTCCCACCATGTCGACCTGATAAGGACTGACCGCTTCTGGTACAGCCTGGAAAGGCTTTACCAGGTCTTGGGTCCTGTAGAGAACAAAATCGCCTTCCCAGGCAAGGGTTATTCCCACTCCATCCTGGTGAGTAATGGTGAGCCTGGGAACGACCGGTTCAGGGCCTTCACCTCCGAAATCGACCGTGAATACCCTGGAAGACCGCGCACCTTCCTGGTCCAAGACAACCAGTGTAAACGTGCCCACTCCCTGCGCCGTCCCAAGGGGATTGATGACCAGTTCTCTGTTGGATCCTGTTCCTCTGAGAGTCACATGCTGAGCTGTTAAATAAGGTATTTGTTTGGTTTCAATATAAACAATCAAATCCTCTGCAGGGCTTTCATTGTCAGTAACCACAAAGGGAATAACCACCCCCTGCCCCACGGCATCCATCACTGAGGGGATGGCACTCATCTCGGGAACGTCATTCTGGTTCTTGATGGAAATGCTAAACTGGATTTCTGAAACATGTGTACCATCATATACCTTGATGGTGATTTGAGTATTACCAAAGACATTGACAATGGGCCTGGCATGCACCTGCCAGGAAAGTCCATCGCCCTGTCGGATCAGCCTCAGATTCCTTGTCGGGATGATGTACGGATTGGAGGAAGTAGCACGCACACTCAACCTGCTGACATCGGTGTAATCATCCACAAAGGTGAAGATGGCCCTGACATCACCCTCTCCTTCAAAAAGGCTGAAGTCCTCAATGGCACTGATGACGGGAGGTGCATCTACTTCATCACTTTGAATCCGAATTTCCACGGATGGGTTTCCACCGAGACGGGCACCGCTCAGGTCCCCTGCCGCCAGCGACAGTTTAAGCCGAAAGCGCTCCTCCGGTTCAAGCACCTCATCATCGATCATAGTGAGCTGAACCTTTCGCTGGAGAATCCCATCACCAAAAGTGATGGATGTCTGGGAAAGGGAATAATCCACCCCGGAAGTGGCACCGCCAGCGATCGCTTCCTCAGTAATCCCCACTGTCACGGCACCACTATTACCACCCAGACGCTCGACCAGAAGGTATGGGCTATCACTGTCCGCCTCACTGAGGATTTTCGTGGCTAGCCTGAACTGGAAGGTTCCGGCGAAGTCATTGTCAATAATCTGAACCGTGGTCACAGCGATGTCACCAATTTCTGCAGGAGACCCATCCTGGTCCTTCAAGTTCAACTGCAAGGCAAAGGACTCACCGGCATCACTGATCTGATCGTCAATCAAGACATCCTCAAGGCTCAGGGTCTTGGTAATTTCCTGGTTCTCAAAACGCAGCGCAATTGGGTCGGAGACAAAATCCACATCAGACGACGCCGTTACTGCTTGAGGGGTAACCAGCAAGTCAATAGCACCCAGGTTGCCTTCACTGCGGGTGATTTTAATCTGGGAAACCTCTTCGCCACTTTCCTTGACTTCGTATGCAGCACTACTGAAGGCAAAGGTCCCCACCCGTTGGTCCACTCCCGAGACAGGCCCTACTGCTGTTTCCTCCACGAGCTTTTCCAGATTCTCGGCCTCATACTTAATCTCAAGCTCCTCGACGGTCTGGATACCCGCACCGAGATCAGCCAGATCTGATTGGGATTCGGACTGAGCATGGCCCTGCACCCTGGATATCTCCTGTGCAGCGTTGTTAATAGAATCGGCAGAATCGACCGCCAATTCCTTGAGCTTGTTCGAGTCAGAGATGATGACGGCTGCGGCTTTGATACTCGCAGAAGCTACCACTACCTGCGCATCCTCAACGGCTTCCTGAATCACTGCTTCAAGGGTAACTGCATTACTCAACTCAATCGGCTGTTGCTCCTTGATTTTCCTAATAAGCACTTCTGAAACGATATCGTAACTCGCTGCCTTCGAGATGGTGGAGGCACCACTGAGAAAACTACCCGCCTGGACAATGGTATCCTGCACCATGGAGGCGGCCTTGATCACCTCCGCTGCGGCAGGATTCTCATTACCCGCCGCCTCAAACATATCAAAGTTAAGCACATCAACGCCTCCAATGCCCAGGGAGCTTTGCACCAACTGTGCCGCATTGCCTTCATCCAGACTCGAATCACTTTCAATCAGGTTGGAAACAAGCGTGGTGATTG
>DUCD01000259.1 GCA_012959985.1 Verrucomicrobiales bacterium
GGACTTCTTCAGCTTCGAGGGATTTAAAGTAAACGACCTTTGGGAATATGCCCGGAGCGGAAACGTGAGGAGGTTATTGCCATGAACGATTCAGCTATTGTAGATGATATTCAAGATACTGAAACTTGGAAACGAGAGGTCGGCGTGGTCGGTGAAGACAAAGGGTCGGAAGACAATGAAGAGATGCCGCACGACTGCCCGGATTTTTATTTCATGGAAAAACCCGCTTCATTCTTTGTTCGATCTGATTTCACAAAAGACTGGATCATGTTGAATGAAGGAGGGGTTAAGCGTTATCTCAAGGGAAAAAACCATTCTGCCAAGGTTGAGGAAGATGGCGAGCCGTTATCTGAAATCGACCAGATTATACACCACGTTCAGATGACTCGGTATGTTAGATACGCTGGCGGGCTGGCGGGACATCCTGTTGGTTTTACTCACATGTCCAACGAGCCAATACTGGTAACCAAAGAGGCGAAGCTGCTGGACATTGCTCCGGGCGAGTTTCCTGTTTTACAACAGTTGCTTAATAACCTTTTCGACAGGAACGGTGGCGATGAGCTTCAATATAAACACTTCCTTGGTTGGTTGCAGGGCGCGTTATCGGGCCTGTATGGTGGCAGGAAAAAGTTTCGCCAAGCACTCGCTTTAGTGGGACCACCGGAATCAGGGAAATCTTTACTGCAAAAGCTTATCACTGTCATGACGGGCGGAAGAGCCGCAAAACCGTTTCAATTCATGACTGGAGCAACGTCTTTCAACTCTGATTTGTTCGCGGCTGAACATTTGATGATCGAGGATGAATTTGCAGGAGGCGATTACAAAACAAGAAAATTTCTAGCCGCCAACATTAAACAGGTTGCTGCGAATGAGGATCAGTACTGCCACATGAAGAACCTTACAGTCTGGACGCTTCGGCCTTACTGGATTCTTACTTTAACATTGAACGAGGACCAAGACGCGCTGGGCGTGCTTCCTAACCTTGATGGTTCAATCGATGACAAATTGATGATTTTGAGGGTAAACAAAAAGCCGACGCCGATGCCCACGGTCACCGCAGACGACCAGAAAAAATTCTGGAATACGCTTATCAGTGAACTTCCTCATTTCGTTCATTACCTGTTAAACGAGCATGAAATCGATAAAGAGATTCTTTCGGACAGGTTTACCGTGAAACACTACCACCATCCCTGGGTTACTGACCAATTGACGCCGGTGATGCCGGAAACTCGGCTTTTGGAACTGTTGGATATGGTCTTGTTTTCTGAGTCGTCTGATTCATGGGTTGGATCTACAACCGAGCTTTTTGATTCAATTATTTCCCGCGGCAAACGTGATTCGCTTTTTACGGTATGTCGCGGCGTTGTTCCTTTGGGGAAACTAATGAAGAGGCTGGAGTTAAAGCAACGGGATCGAGTCTTTTCAACCAATTGTCACAACAAATCCAAATGGACGATAACCGCCCCGAATGTTTGAAGGTTTTCCGGGGAACTTGAGATATACCATAACCTACCCCAACCAAAGGTTAGGGATGTGAGGGTAGGTTAGGGGTAAAACGAAGTTTGCTAAATAATAAGTTATGAAAACCACAATCGAATACGTTAATGCGCTGCCCGCAAGAGGGTGGGCGCTGGCGACACTGGAACAAGATCCAAGCGGAATCGTTACTGCCGATTTCAGTGCTAATATGGACGATGCAGAAAAGCCGGAAGCGATCACTGCGTTTATCCGTGAGGTATCGCAAGACTATCTCAAGAAGACGGGCGTTGATGTGTCGGAGATGCTCGCAGACTCAAGCCTGAAGTTCTTTAGCCTATCCGAAAAAAGATATGAAAACCAACCCCAATATTAAGTTCCTCCAGCAGTTTATAGTGGTCAATTTCCGCACGCTTTGGCTGTTTGCCTTTAACCGCATAGCTCGGCGCATAATCGTTGATGAATGGCATCACGAGCGCCACATGGCCGAAACCGGAAGGCCGATGGTTGACGCTGTGATGGATGATTGCTTCAAGAGCAACCGCAAGCCGAGGCGGAAGGCCGGGCGATGAAGGCAATACTCAATTTTCTCGAATGTTTCGGCGGTCTGATGCTGGCCGTGTTGGACCTTGGCTTCAATGCTGCCGCGGTGCTCTGGCGTCGGGTATGTCGGCAAGCTCGACGTGAACGGCGCAAGCACTAGGCAATGACTTGCCAAGTTACTCCTGGGGCTATTTTCTCCAGCAGGTTCCGCAGCGCGCGGTCTTCCTAGCCAGAGGATTTTAGTTTAACACTTCGTTTCGATTCGTTTTTATGAAGGCAGAAAAATTCCAAGTTACTGTAGATCAACTAGCTACGCTTCTGGAAATCAGTAAAAGGCAGGTTCAGTATCTCGCAAAACTCAAGATTTTACCCCGGAAACGACATGGCCTTTACGATTTGCGCCGTGTCGTCCCAGCATGGGTGGACTATAAACAGGGTAATCATCTTAACTTATTATAAGTATTAGCAAAGCTAAAGATAGATTGAGGCGCGAAGAAGCGGATTATCCGTGAAAAGCCCGAAGCAGTCCGGCACCGGTTCGCCCGTGTTTGGATGGGAGCTGGAAAATGCAATCGACACCTATAAACGCCAGTCGAAGAGTGCAGCGGGGGGCTCCTTCCGTTTCCAAATGCGTAGGAGACTTCTAGATTGCGGGCCATTTCAATTATCCCGGATTCCTGAATCCAATCGATCGTATCAGCCTTTTAATTGTCAGTGTAATCACCACGATTGCGATGACTAACCCTGCGTAGAATTGAATCATTACGATTTCTCTCCGTGACCAATATGGAGTTGGAGGTGAAGGATGCTCTTCTTTCGAAAAACTACAAAATGAATTGGTTGCAGAGCGTTGCTCTCTACTTACCGTAATAAACTCTGCCCACTTACCACCAGACGGACATTTAGGGATGTCATTGCTTTTAAGAAATGCTAACGCATTCGTTAGTGAAAGGGTTTGATCTACCGGGATACGGTTCACCAAAGCATATTGTTCCAGAGCGCCGTCTATTGCCCTTTGAATAACCAAGCATTGCTCATATGGCGTATACCGTCTACTCGCATAGGATTGGCATGCAGTTGAAATTATAAAAAACATTAACAGCAGCCATACGATATTTACTTTCATGATTCTTCCCGCCCCTGAGTTCATGTACTACGCAATATTGGGAACCATTAAAAAACGCAATATCCATTGTTTCAATCCCATTACTAAGTCGAGGTAGGGACGCCGGTTGCCCGACGCCCCCCTCACAGATCCCGGCGTGCGGTTTTCCCGCACCGGGCTCTTCTCGATAACACGCAATTTTACAGCCCATAGGTGGGTTGGCCAACTTTTCTCCGTCCTTCATACGGTGCTGATTTCCGCTACAGACAACGCTATCGCGTCGGTCCCTTTCCCAGCTTCGGAGCTCCGGCCTTGCCGCTGGCCACTATGAACCGATCCGAATTCCTGAAACCCATCAGAAGACACTTCTTGTCGTTGCGCCCCCTTACCCGCTTGGCCCTCGCAGTTAGTGCGGCGGGAGATTTCAGGGCCTCCCCAGTTCCATGCGTTTTCTTCTTCGCC
>DUCD01000260.1 GCA_012959985.1 Verrucomicrobiales bacterium
GAATGCGGGTCAATCAGAATGGCGAGCCGCAGGGCGTCCTGGATATCGGCGAACACAAGAGCTTACAGACCGACAGGGTGATCCTGGTGCCTGGGCCCGATGAAGAAATCCATACCGTGCGCTGGATGTATCGGGAATTTATCGACGGCGGAAAGCAAGAAAGAGAAATCGCTGCGACCTTAAACGACCAAGGGGTCATGACGGATCTTTCGCGGCCATGGACACGCGGTACGGTTCACCAGGTTCTGAGCAACGAAAAATACATCGGTAACAACGTCTATAACCGCCAGTCCTTCAAATTGAAGAAAAAGCGGATTCCAAACACACCGGACTTGTGGATCCGGGCGGATGGCACCTTTGAAAGCATTGTTGATCCACAGGACTTCTATACGGCTCAAGGGATGATCCGTGAACGCAATCGACGGTATTCTGACAATGAGATGTTGGAGCGTCTCAAACATTTGTTTCAAATCCATGGCTACCTCTCCGGCATCATCATCGACGAAGCGGAAAGCATGCCATCCAGCGGTTCTTATCAAAGCCGGTTTGGCAGCCTGATCCGCGCCTATGAATTAATCGGGTTCAAACCGGACAGGGACTACCGCTATATCGAGATCAACAAATTGCTCCGCCAAATGCACCATGACATCGTCGCGGAGACCATCATTGCCATTGAGGCCCTGGGCGGTAGCGTTTGTCGCGGTACGGCCACGGATTTGTTGACGGTGAATGGCGAATTCACCGCCTCGATCGTCATTGCACGATGTCAGCAGACGCCGGCAGGATCGCTCAGATGGAAAATCCGCCTTGATACCGGACTGGCACCAGATATCACAGTCGCAATCCGGATGAATGAGACCAACGCATCAGCCTTGGATTATTACCTCCTGCCCCGATACGACATGACCGAGGAACGGGTCCGTCTGGCTCCGGAAAACGGTCTAATGCTGGACGCCTACCGCTTCGACACGTTGGAGTATTTTCATGCGATGGCGGAACGGGCGAAGATTTCGGAGAGCGCCGTATGACGAAGAACCAGGACCTTCCCTCCGTCAAGATGATCCCACTCGACCGGATCAGCGTCATCAATCCCCGGGAACGCAATAAAAAGACGTTCCGCCAGATCGTCGACAGCATTTCGAAGGTGGGCCTCAAGAGGCCGATTACGGTGAGTAAATCCAAACAAACGAATGGGGCGGCGACATACGAACTGGTGTGCGGTCAAGGCCGGCTGGAAGCCTTCTTCTATCTCGGGCAACAGGAAATCCCCGCCATCGTCATCGAGGTCAAGGAGGAAGAGCGATTGATCATGAGCCTGGTTGAAAATCAAGCTCGACGCCGGCACCGCCCGCTGGAGCTGCTTCAGGATATCGGTGAACTCAAGAAGCGTGGCTATTCCGATACCGATATCGCTAAGAAGATCGGTCTTTCCTACAAATACGTCCATTCGATCGTTCACCTGCTTGAGGACGGGGAAGAACGCTTGCTGGTGGCGGTCGAAACGGGACAGATCCCCCTCAACGTCGCAATGGACATTGCCGAAACGGATTTTGATGGTGCACAGGAAGCCCTCGCCGAGGCATACAAAAAAGGCCTGCTTCGAGGAAAGAAACTGCTCACCGCTAAGCGCGTGATCGAGCAACGTCAACGCCGGGGCAAGGCGCATCGGCCCGTGCCTTGCCAAAACACTCGATCCCGCATGTCATCTACAGACCTTGTCCGCGCCTATCAACATGAAGCGGATCGGCAGTACCTGATGATCAAGAAAGCTGAGATCACGCAAAACCGCCTCTTATTCATTGTTGAGGGTATGCGAGTTCTCCTCAAGGACGAAAACTTCGTGACGCTACTGCGGGCAGAAAATCTGTCCACCATGCCTCGCCCTCTGGCTGACCTAATCCAAGCGCGGGGAGAGGGGTGATCATGTCAGATAAAGTGACCATGGCTTTCGAACCAAATGGCATATTGCTCGCGTTGTCCGATATCCTTCCTGTGAAGCAGCGACCGAAAACCGTCAAGAAAAGCAGAAAATATCAACTAATTGCAGCGTCGATCCGAGAGATTGGGTTCGTCGAACCGCCGGTCGTTGCTCGGCAGAAGGGGAAATCCAGGAAGTTTTTGCTTCTCGATGGACATCTTAGAATTGAAGTCCTCAAGGATCTGGAAATTGAAAAAGTAATCTGTTTGGTCTCCACTGACGATGAGGCGTTCACCTACAATAAGCGGATCAATCGCCTAGCGACGGTCCAGGAACACAAGATGATCTTGACGGCAATTGAGGGCGGTGTGCCAGAGGACCGGATTGCGAGGACACTGGATGTCAACATCCAGAGTATTCGCGCCAAACGCCAGCTTCTTGACGGCATTTGCCCCGAGGCCGCCGAACTCCTCAAGGACAAGCATTGCCCCCTCAACACATTTGGCTCTTTGAAGAAGATGGATCCGATGCGCCAGGTCGAGGTCGCGGAACTGATGATCGCCATGAACAATTACTCCGTCTCATATTCCAAGGCTCTATTGGCGGCCACGCCGCAGAAGCAATTGAGCGATCCGGGGAAACCCAAGAATTTCAAAGGCGTTTCTCCCGAGGAGATTGCTCGGATGGAGAGGGAAATGGCCAATCTCCAGAGTGAAATGAAGTTGATCGAAGATTCCTATGGACCGGATCATCTCAATCTGGTCCTAGCATGCGGGTATCTCGTGTCTATTCTGAGCAATAGCGAGGTAGAGCGATACATGGGCCAACATCATGGCGAAATCCTCGGTGAGTTTCGGAAAATTACCGAGGCGGCATCGATCGGGTCCGACCAGATTGGGTAGGAACCTGTGAATGGCCCACAAGCCACGGACGCGGCCACTGGTGGCTGAACGTCGATGCCGACAACGATGGGGACCGGGACCCGACAAGCGCCGGGACCGTCGGAGAAGCCGTCGGCGGGGGCGGATCAATGGCGGAGGTGGGGATGGCGGCGAACCCGTTCGGGGCCCACTAGGTTAGTCGTCATATGGCTGACCGAGGGGCGGACCAACATATGGTCAACCTCAATGGGCGGGGCGTGTCAGGGTTCTGTTTTCCGGACCTATCGTAACCGTGACGCGTCCCGCAGGCTGGACTTTTACAATAGGCTGGGAATAGATTCTGAGATGTTTGACATAAAATAGACCATATAGATTGTATAATATTGTTTATTAAATTGTTTACAGTGCTTTTTGCAATCCATTTCATGGTACCAAGAGGAAGCCGAGCGGAAAGCTGGGTAGTTCTTCGAACTAATTCGAAATGGCGGAGGAAAGGACCCTCGGTGCGAACCGTCTCCTCGAACCGGCTACTATTCATGCGTAGGAAGAATGTAACTCTGGAGACAAATCTGGCTCCTTGATTTTCAATTTGAGAAATGAACTTGATAAAGATTCGCACCAACGCATACATCGTTTCGCGATCAGGGTTGTTTTGCGAAGGGATAGCCAAAGGGAATTTTCCAGATTGATGTTGGCGATAAACAGGGCGTGGAATTAAAACACTGCGACAAATAGGAGAGACGTCTCATGAGCTATTCCGTTTCAATTCGTTATCA
>DUCD01000261.1 GCA_012959985.1 Verrucomicrobiales bacterium
TCCCGCTGAAACTCTGGGCGGCGTGCGGACATTGAAGGCTTTTAGCGGGCCGTACGGTGAAGTACGCTTCATCCCCACCGGCGGCATCAACGCGAGGAACTTAGTCGACTACTTGCAACTACCCAACGTGCTCGCCTGTGGCGGGAGTTGGATGGTGAACCCCAAACTACTACGCGAGGGTCGCTGGAGTGAGGTCACACGATTGACTGCGGAAGCTGTGAAATCGGTAAGTTTTCAATAATTTAAAAATGAAAAAACTAATCATAATTGTTATTGCCGCATTCACGGGGCAAATAATATGGGCGACTGAGCGGCCAAACATTCTTTATATCATGTCTGATGACCACACTTCGCAGGCCATTGGTGCCTACGGGAGTCGTTTGGCCAAGTTAAACCCGACACCAACAATTGATCGACTGGCCAAGGAAGGGATTCTCTTTGAGAACGCTTTTTGCTCCAACGCGATCTGTGCGCCAAGTCGGGCAACTATTCTTACCGGGCAATATGCGCATACTTGCGGAGTACATGATTTGCGTGGGGGGATTGAAGGCGGTCGTCAGCATTTGGCTCGGGAAATGAAAAAGGCCGGTTATCAAACTGCGATGATCGGCAAGTGGCATCTGAAGAAAGAACCGGCAGATTTTGATTTCTACAGTGTGCTTCCAGGGCAAGGAAAGTTCCACGATCCGGAATTTCGTATTCGCGGTGACAAGCCTTGGCCGAAGAACCTAATCAAATTTCCGGGCAAACATTCTTCTGATGCGATTACTGATCAGACATTGAAATGGTTCAAGGAGAAGCGCGACGACTCGAAACCCTTCTTCCTAATGCACCATTATAAGGCTCCACACGATTATTTTGAACATGCCCACCGTTATAATGACTATCTCTCTGATGTCGATATTCCCCAGCCGAAGAATCTTATTGAGTCGCATCCGGCCAGCTTTGGTTCTATCGCCACCCGTGGCTATCAGGACGAACTCATCCCGCACATCGGCACCTCCATAGGCAATCGCAATCCACGTCGTTCTTATGCTGTGGATTTACCAAAACGATTTCCTCAGGATTTTCCTCAGGATTATGACCCGTCTAAATTAACCGATAAGCAGATTCAAAAACTGGCCTACAATGCTTATCTCAGAAAATATTTACGTTGTGTAAAAGGGGTGGATGATAACCTGAAACGGCTTTTTAATTATCTCGAAGAAACAGGGCAGATGGATAATACCGTCATTATCTATACCGGCGATCAAGGTTTCATGCTGGGCGAACACGATTATCAGGACAAACGATGGATGTATGAGGAAGCGATGCGCATGCCTCTATTGATTCGTTACCCCAAAACTATCAAGGCTGGACAACGGGAGGATGCCATTGTCGGTAACGTTGATTTTGCGCCGACCATGCTGGAATTCGCCGGAATTAAGACGCCAGCGTATATGCAGGGTCGTAGTTTTAAGTCCATCTGCGAAACTGGTATTGAGCCGGACAACTGGCCCAATGAGGCTTATTATCGGTACTGGATGCACATGGCGCACCACGACAACCCCGGCCACGTCGGAATTCGTACCAAGGAATATAAGCTCATCTATTTTTACGGAGCGGATTATAAGGGTGGCAACCAAACGCCGCCGGCATGGGAGCTTTACGACATGAAGAAGGATCCTCTCGAGTCGGCCAACCTTTACGACAACCCGAAATATGCAAAGACGGTGGCCAACTTGAAACAACGCCTTGTATCTTTGCGTAAACGCATTGGCGATGATGGTCGTGACTTTCCTGAAACGGAAAAAGTGGTGCAGGAATTCTGGAATTACGATGCGGCCGATCGTGAAAAAGCCCGCAAGATTTCAAACGAGTTTCTTAAGCGACGTTTGCAAACTCTAAACGCTCCCTCTAAGCGGAAGAAAAAATGAAAAAACAGGTGCTATTATTGTTGGCTTTGGTGTTCTCTACATTTGCAGAGAAGCCCAACATCATTCTCATCTATGTCGATGACATGGGTTATGGCGATGCTTCCTGCCTGAATCCTAAAGCCAAATTCAAGACTCCGAACATTGACCGGATTGCCAAGGAGGGAATGACCTTCACTGACGGGCACTCCTCAGACACTGTGTGCACACCCTCGCGATATAGCCTGCTCACCGGCCGTTATTCCTGGCGCACTACATTAAAGCGCGGAGTCATGGGTGCAGAGGGCACATGCCTCATTACTAATGGTCGCATGACCTTGGCCTCTTTGCTGAGTGACAACGGTTATGCGACGGCAATGGTCGGCAAGTGGCATCTGGGAATGGATTTTCCCGGCACGAAAGGTAATCGCGATTGGAGGCAGCCCGTTAAAGATATGCCCTTGGACAAGGGGTTTGATTATTTCTGGGGAATTCCTGCCTCCATGAATTATGGGGTGCTTGCGTGGTTTGAAGGGCGCCATGCCAAAGTTCCGCCTACTTTTTTCACCTCAAAGAAACCCAGCAAGATCGCGATATCGGATTACCGCATTATGCCGCCCTACCAGAAAACTCCAAAAGAGGCGCCGGATCCGGAGGAGTCAGGGCGGCGAAAGATGAGCCTTAAGGGCAAAGGTCTTGAAGTCGCTTCAGACTTTGTAGACATCGAGTGTCTGGACCGTTTCACCACGCAATCATTGAAGTGGCTGGATGGGCGAGCGGAAGCGGTACGAAAGGGTAAGCCGTTCTTTCTCTATTTGCCTTATACCTCCCCTCACAAGCCTGTGATTCCCATGAAAAAATTCCGAGGTCAGGGCAAGGCGGGTGCTTACGGCGAATTCATGATCGAGACCGACTGGCACATTGGCCGCATTCTCAAGTGGCTTGAGGATGAAAAGCTTGCCGAGGATACGATGGTGATCTTCACCAGTGACAATGGCCCGGAAACGACCTGGCGCCAACGGATTGAGTTATATGGTCACCACAGCAATGGTATCTACCGTGAAGGTAAGCGTTCCATTTATGAAGGGGGGCATCGAGTGCCGTTCCTCATTCGCTGGCCCGCGCAAGTGAAGGCGGCTGCCCAATGGAACGAGCCGGTTTGCCAGACTGATTTACTGGCCACCTTTGCTCAAATGCTCGGCAAAAAACTTCCTGAGAATGCCGGTGAGGATAGTGACAGCTTTTATGGTGTTTTAACGGGAACAAAAGAGACCATTCCACGGGTGTCCATGGTACATCATAGTTCGCAAGGCCGATATGCCATCCGCGAAGGCAAGTGGAAGCTGGTGATGGAAGATGCCCGCAAAAACAAGCGCGAGCTGTATGATCTTTCCAGCGACCCAAGAGAAACCAAAAACCTTGTGGCGAAACATCCGGATATTGAACGGCAACTTGCCGCCAAATTGACAGCATTGGTCAATAATGGACGCAGCACACCCGGTAAATCTCAAAAAAACGACACCCCCCTGTGGCGTGATCTAGTTTGGATTAAACAATGAAGAATACCCTGTTTACCTTTTTCATATTGTCTGCGGTCTGGGTTCAGGCAGCCGATCGTCCTAACATCCTTTTCATCTTTGCTGATGATGTTGGGCAGGAAGTCCACCAATGTTATGGAGGCC
>DUCD01000262.1:0-1855 GCA_012959985.1 Verrucomicrobiales bacterium
TTCAAGTTGGCAATTCTGATCCCTCGATTCAGTCATTTCACTTAGTTCAGTGCCAATATCCCCGCACTTTTAATCGCACCCCAAACCACCCTAAATTGAATCCATCTCCTCCGCGTTTCCACAGCTCGAAATCATTGAACTGATCGGTCAGGGAGGTATGGGGTTCGTCTACAAGGCCCGCCAACCGAAGCTCAACCGGTTTATTGCCCTGAAAATCCTGTCGGAGCGTTTTGCGGAGAACGCTTCGTTTCGGAAACGATTTGCTCGCGAGGGGCGCGTGCCGGCTTCCCTCAATCATCCGAACATCGTTAAGGTATACGATTTCGGGGAGGTCGACGCATTTTTCTATTTGATGATGGAATTCATCGACGGCGTGAATCTACCCCAGGCGATGAACGCTGGACGGTTTACACCGAACGAAGCTCTGTCGATCGTTCCAAAAGGATGCGCAAGCGTTTCCGTCAATCCGTAAAAAAGGAGATCGCTTAGACCCTGGACGATTCGCAGAATGTAGCTGCAGAGTTAAAATGCCTACTGGGTGCATTATCGAAGTTAGTAATTCTGTCGGTCAAAACAAATCCTATGCCACGAGAAACCACTTGGTTTTGTCGCTTCCTGCCCTTTGGAATTCCTCTAAAACTCCCCATTCTTTACAAGAGTAAAGAATGAGCTTGACAATTCTCTACGTTTGTAGAGGATGCAGCTCATCACGAGCTGATATACCTCATGAAACAATCTTTGATTGAATTGACCGATGCGGAATGGACCGTCATCAAAAAGGTGTGGGACCTCGAACCATGCACGGCACCAACTGTTCAAAAGGAATTGCACGGTGAAACCGGTTGGACCTACAGCACTGTGCGAACCATCATGGATCGCATGATCGTCAAAGGATTACTCGCCGGAGAAAAACCCGGAAAGATGACGGTTTACCGATCCATTGCGACACGCGGGCGGGCCCAGGAGGGAGAACTGCTCAGCGTGCTCAGAAACGCATTCAGCGGAGCTCTGACGCCAATGGTGCAATGCCTGTTGAATTCAAACGAGCTTTCTGAACGAGAACTTTCCGAAATTGAAACTCTGATCAAGGCAAAGAAAAGAAAGACAAAGGAGCCGGAATGAACTCCCCATCATCATAAATTAAAACCTGAAAACTCGGTATGAACCAACTGATCTTAACCTTAGATCACTGGACTGCCACAGTGGGAGCCCTCGCCTGGGAGCAGTTTCTCCAATCCAGTGTTTTCATAACATTGGTATTGCTCGTCGACCTCTTCCTGCACCGGAAAGTCAGTGCCGGTTTTCGACATGCACTATGGTTGAAAATCACCCCTGCCAATTCGAAATCTATTGTATCGGATTCCAATTATAGTAATGAAACAGCTGGAAAAATAACAGCTACGCCGAAACCTGATCGGCTCGATCATGACATGACACTCATTTCTCCTCCTCAAGCCAAACTGTCTATGTCTGCCTATTTTTTAATATTTTACACAGTAGTTTCGATAGGGTTTTTTGTCATTCTCTGGGATCGACGCAGATGCATTCTCAAGGATCTTAAATATTCTCGGCGTCCCCCGATCTGGGCGGTAGAAGCCTTGGAAGCTGTTAGAATCCAAATGAAGTGTCGAAGAAAATCGGACTCCAACTAACTGATGGCATGGGTTCCCCATTTGTCTGCGGACTCCGGAACCCCGTTATATTTCTGCCCGCGAGCCTTCTTGAAAAACTCTCCCAAATCCAATTGAAAACCGTATTCGTGCACGAGGTAACACATGTGAAACGCTTGGACATCTGGACCAACAGCCTTCAGTCTGTGCTCCAGATTATTTACTGGTGGAATCCCTTAGTCTGG
>DUCD01000262.1:1912-3563 GCA_012959985.1 Verrucomicrobiales bacterium
ATGATGCGGTTGTTTTCTTTATGAAAGGTGATTCGCAGACCTATGCCCAAACACTTTTAACCATAGCCAAGTCAGCCGTCCATCGCCCCGGGCTCTCCCTGGGTATTCTGGAAACTAAAAGTTTCCTCCGACATCGAGTGGAGCGGTTTTAAAAAAACTCGACCACCGGTCAACCAGAAATTACGAAAAGTGGCATAATCATTGTCCTCATTTTCGGCGTCGTTTTTCTACCCATGGGACGCACTCAAAGTGTCAATCATGATACGGAAAATCACACCAAACCCCACGCTGCCCAACATTCCCTTGATGAAATCCAACAGTTGCTCAAAAAAAGAGATGAAGCAGCAGTGAAAGCGAAAACCGCTGAAAACCTGACAGGGGAAGCCGGTGTCGGCAGCATCTCTCTAGGATTTGAAAGTGCTAGAATTGTACGTGAGCAGGAGGCTGCTTCCGGATCCAAGGTGACGGCGTATGATCGCTATGTGGAGACCGCAAAACAAATTGAACATGAGATTCAAGAGGAAGTTAAGCAAGGACGCCGTGCCGTGGTTTTTAAGGACATTGCACTCTACGAACGATTACAAGCAGAGGTGGATCTCGCTCGGGTAGCAGGAAAGCTCCCGGATGAAGAAAAGACGTCCTCAGCAGCCTTGCCTTTGCACGTTGAACAACAACAACTGATCATCGAAGCAAAATACATTACAATCCGGGGGTTCAAACCTTCATCTGTCGCCTCCGATAATCCGCTGAGCTATCTTCCGGTAACCAACAATACCAATGCACCTACGGTTGTTCCGTTGTCAGCAACCAAACTCTACTCTCAGTTAAAATATAAGGACTCCTTGAAGCTTGAATTTTCTACAAACCCAACCGTCATTCGGCGTTTGACACCAGCACAGGCCGATCAGACCATGTCCTTTCTGAAAAACCTGAGAACCCAGGGAATAGCCAATTTTGACATGCTGGGTGCCGCACCACAGACAATACAATGCGGAAGACAATTACAAATTGCCACTTTGGAAAAGATATCCATCGTATCCGGATCTCCGACATTCAAAATAAATGAAACGGATGGATCTCCATCAGACACTCTCCTGGACTACCCTCTTGAACAAATTGAGGTTGGCTCTGTGCTTGATGTGATTCCTTCTCCGCCTGAAGCCGATCAAAGTATTACCCTGAGCTTCGTGGGTTCAACAACAGAATTTCTAGGCTATACAAAACCCTCAAAATCAAACGTCAGTTCGATTCCTCCACAGCCACGCGTAAGAATCCAGGAAGTTTCCGGTCAAACTCGAATCAAGCGGGGGCAGACGCTCCTGATCGGAGGCTCCACCAGCCACAATATCCAAAAGATAAAGGATAAAGTCCCCCTTCTAGGAGATATTCCGCTCATCGGCCGACTGTTTCGAAACGAAGCTACGCAAAAGGAAACAATTCATTTTGTCATCATGATCACACCCAAAATCAAAGCCCCTGATTCAGAGCATTCCGGTTCTACTGAATCAAAGTGATTCAATTCACTGTTTTATTTCAGTCGAACATATAAAAATATTGCCACTCATGAGTATTTCACATCAGCTATTTCATAGGAATCAACGCAACGCAGAGTAAACCGAATTCACAGGCATCCCATAGGAAACTTCATGAA
>DUCD01000263.1:0-6312 GCA_012959985.1 Verrucomicrobiales bacterium
CCGGAGGGTCAGTTTATCTCAGCACAGACGGGTCAATTTATCTCAGCGCCAACGGCCGGCCAGTATAACGGTAAGGGATAATGCTTTAATGAGGGGTTTCATGATGCTGATCAGGTTTAAATTCCGCCCTCCGGAGTAAACTTGGTCATTGAGCCGGGGGCGTTTGTGAGCTCGACTCGCAGACCGATTTTGTCGCGCTTGGAACGGTTGACTGAAAAGGTAAAGTTTCTTCGGCCTTGGCTCAATTGAATCGGCAAAGCAAAATCTGAAACCTCCCGCCCATCGACCCAAAGCCGCAATCCTTTGGTATCGTTTATCACAAAGTTTACTGAACCGGCGACCTGCACATTGACAAATCCGCGCGCGAAGAGCACAGCAGCACCGTCAATATCGGAAAGCGGCAACATACCATTAACCAAGCTGTAGGCGGTCGTCCAAAACGCATCTTCGTCGGGAATCTGATCAAGGTGTTCTGTCGTAGCCAGCTCCCATTTTCGGATGATTGGACTTTCATCATTCGAATAGGAACCCGGACGGCCAAGCATCGATATGAACTTGGCAAGATCGAGAAACTCCTGCCGATTCTGCAATTGGTCCGCCAGGCCTGACGGCATAAGGGAAGCTATGGGTTTCATTTTCTTGATGGCAGTGACAGGAATCCGAATTTCGTTCCCAGCCTCCGTCGAATCCCGGATGACAATCTCTTTCTCGCTTTTGAAGAGGATCACTCCGGAATACACCTCATTGTCACGAGTAGTGATCATCATGTTCTCATAGTGTTCCGCAATTGACTTGTTCGGCTCGAGGATCGCTTCCACCATATACTCCGTCGATGCCGCCGCCCCTACGGCGACAAGATTCGGCCCGATGGCAGGTCCCACCGGACCAATCCCATGACAGACGGCACAAGCTGAGGATTGACGTCGGAAAATAAATTCTCCGCGACTTGGATCACCAAGTTCCTCCACGTCGGCGGTGAGAGCATTCCGGTTTTCTCTGATCAAGGATTTACTTAGGGGAATCCTCCTCTTGCTTCGAAACCATTTTTCCAGAGACGACGGAAGCTGACCAGTCCTTCGATGATAACGGGCCACACGTTCCAGAACAGCTGGATGCAGTATTGTCCCTGCGAGCGCATTTGATAGATAACCAGCGCCCTTGTCCCGATTCACGAACACGGTCACCAGAGCCACCGGATCGGCCAGGCCGGGATCTTCGCTTAGCAATGCCGCCGTAGTTGAAGCCGCCTCCTCCAAGTCAGCTATGGCCAGACCGTGGATTGCCAGGTAACGGCTTTGAAGATCACCGTTCACAGCCAAATCCTTAAGCTCTTTCACAAACTCGGGCCGTCCCAGGTTCCCCAAGGCCACGGCCGCCGCTTGACGAACTTCACCTGCACGTTGTTCGTCATGGAGGAGCATTACCAAATCCGGACCTGCGGCTTGAGTTTTCCATATTCCCAGATTCGCCGCAACGCCGGCAGCAATCGCATCGTCTTGGTTGGCAAGGTGCTTGCGGAGGCTAGCCATCTTTCGCCCCAAGGACAGTTCGCCTGTCCGACCTATCTGATTCAGGGCGTCAAGCATCCCCACCATAAACTCAGGTGAATTGTGGATATTCGGCTTCGCCAACACACCAACCACCATTCGCGCCTGCCTCAAATTCCCACTGGCCACTAACTGCGCCTTTATGTCGGCGATCTCATCGGAATTATGTGGTTTCTTCTTCAGGAAGGTAGCGAGGCGTTGGTCGAAGCCGATCCCTGCCTCGCGCTCAGCGAACTCCCGGTGGGCAGCCTTTGCAAACTCGAGCATACCCGCTTTCAATGCCGGTCGCCAATAAGGCTCCAGGGCCTTCACTGTCTGAGGTAGGACAACATCGATAAATGAGTCACGGTCTGAATCCAGCGCAATCAATGCCGCCGGGAAAGCCTCTGCCTTAGGAATGAATCCGGCCGAAAGAATCGCTTCCATGCGCACCCGCGGAAAAGAATCACCGGCTGCCTTTGCGATCATCGCTACCGGATCGGAAAGTTGGGCATGCCAGTAGCGAATAACTCTTGCACCCGCAGCACGCGCATGGCCGTCTTTCGCCGCCATCACTCGCTTCAGAACCGCTTCACTGGGACCTTCCACATTCTGACAAGCCCACATCGCCTCAACCAGATGATGCTCGTAATCCGTTTCGTTGGGATTGAGATTCTCTACCCATTCATTCACCGCCTTCGAAACCTTGTAATGGTCCTGTTCACTTAGCTCGAGCCGCGCCTGATGTCGGATCCACGACTCCGGACTTTTTAAGTGGTCCAATAATTCCGGAATCGGAGCATCGACCAGCGAAGGCTTTTTCACGAGAGGTCGATCTTTCGCCGTAATCCGCCAGATGCGACCGTGCTCATGATCCCGTCGAGGGTCACGGAAATTGTGCTGGGCATGGTTGATGACTGAGTTGTACCAATCTGCCACATAAACCGCACCGTCTGGACCCATCTTACAATCCACCGGCCGAAAGTTCGGGTGCTTTGAAGCGATGAGCGGTTCCAGAACGTTGGCGCTGAATCCGGCTCCATTTTCAAGCAATTCATAGCGAATGACGGTGCGACTCTTAAAGCGACAGGTAAGGAGCTGGCCACGAATGTCCTCCGGCAAATGAGTTCCCGAGGCCAAGTCACCACCACACTGCTTTTCGGTCTTGATCAGTTGCGCCAACCGAACTTTCTCGCCGCTGTTGCCCGTTGATGGAGAGAGGTAGCTGATACGCGGATTGTCGATAAAGAATGATTGACCCCATCGATCAAATACGTGACCCCATGGATTGCCAACTCCAATTTTGGCAAATACGCGCAACTCTTGGCTACGCGGATTAAACTGGTAAACACCACCGTTGTAATTCCGCACTACTCCGTACTGGGTTTCAACCTGAGTATGTAGAAAAATCCCCTCCTGAAAATAGAGCCACCCACCAGGACCGCGACGCCAGGCACTGACGGAGTGATGACTGTCTTCAATTCCGAACCCGGTCAAGCCCAACGCCTTCACATCCGCGACATCATCGCCATCGGTGTCCTTCAGAAAAAAAACATCCGGGGTTTGAGCCACATAACATCCGCCGTTGGCGAGTTCAAGCCCGGTCGGCATGTAGAGGCCTTCTGCAAAAACGGTCGACTTGTCCGCCTGTCCATCCCCGTCGGTATCTTCCAGGATAATGATCTTGTCGTTGGCAATTTCACCGGGTTTGAGTTGTGGATAAGCCCAGGAACAAGCGACCCATAAACGTCCACGTGAGTCCCATACCATGTGGACTGGATTTGCCAACATGGGCTCGGAAGCAAACAGATTGACCTCGTACCCCGGTAGTAACTGGAAATTAGCCTGTTCTACAGCCGGGTCGTGATTGGTCATCAGGCTTAAATCAGCATTCTTGAGATTGGCGGTCTTGATACCGCTCGCACCCTGCGCCAACACGCTACCAGTCGTGATCCATATGAGGACTAAAAAGGAAATCGTTCGTTTCATGGATAATGGTTCAGTGAGGATTTCGAATCAGACGCCATTCACGGGTCTGGAGCCGGATGCCGGCACGCAGGACTTGGTCCTTGAGTTTCGCCAGTCGATTGAACTCAATTACCTCGGCGGGCAATGCCTGCCCACTGGGCGATTTCTTCCGCTCACCCACAATATGCACCTGATTGAGTGCCTTCCAACTATAAGTGAACTGCAGATTCTTATCGTTGACATCTCGGCGATAGGCTTCCAAAGCATTATGCGCCGGTGAGGAATCAATCGCAACTCCCTCCGCCCACTGGGCGTAATCGGCCGATACCACCGGTTCACCGTCAATCGTAAGGAGATAATCACCAGGCGATAGATTCTCCACAACCAGCCGATCGCGGTTCCCGGCAAGATTTGCATGTACACTTCCTTTTAAAGGCGGTTCACAGCTCGGCCAGTTTTTTTCCTCTACCGTGAATCTCAGACCGCCGACGTCACTGGTCACGGATGAGATCTGCACCCCCAACCCGCTCGAGGTCTCGGTTTTCGAGTCGACTCGGAGTTGCCATGCTTGCTCTCCCACAACCAGTTCATCGGCCAGAATTCGACTTACCGCCCAAAAGCCATATTCATTCAGGTTGATGCCGTTCCGGGTGAGCTTTGAAGCGGTTCCGTCATCCATCAGGTCAAGGGTTGCATTGTAGAGATTCACAAAGGGGATTTGATGCGCGATCGCTAATTCCCCCATCGCTTGGGTATAGGCTGCCAATTCGTTGTTTCGGCGTTTCCACCGCGGTGTCAGATCCCCCAGGTATTCATAGGCAATCGGAGAAACCAGGATGAGCCGAACTTCCGAGTGACCGTTGTATTTCCTGCCGTGGTGTGAGGCGATGAATTCCTCGAGATCCCTGCGAAAATCCACGAGCCCCTTTTGACCTGCAAACGACTCACCCATGCCAAAGCAGGCGATGATGACGTCGGTCCGGTGTGCCGTGAGGGTTGATTTCTCCGTGGGGAAATGGGTAGGTCGATCACGGGCCGTCAACATATCTCCGGCCCAGCCAAGGTTCCGAATTGACACCGTCTTTCCCTGTGTTCGCTGCAACAGGAAGGTCTCAAGGTAACCGTGGTTACGCAGTTGATCCGCAAAAGTATTGCCGATAATGGCGATGTGGTCACCGGGCTGGATAGTCGTTTCAGCGTTAACAACACCGGAGCCAAGGCCTATTGACAGGGCCAGAACCACTAGCAAACGCTTATGAATACGTATCATTGTTTCTTCTTCTTGTCCGCTCGTTCGATTTGCCACGTTGAGATGTTCACACCGGCTGCGGGCATGGGCTTGTCCACCGCCCAACATACGCTGTTCAACAACATACGGGTAAAGGCCGGCTCGGCAAAATCTCCGGGATGCCCTAATGTGGTTCCGAAAACCGTGCCGCCCCATTCGTTTTCCCAGGCCCAGGCGACAATGTCCTTTTCATACTCGTTGACCTGAATCGGCCCGAATCCCTTTTCAAGTAAACGGGCTTTTCCCTTTCCTGCGCCGGTAACCAGAGGAATGCATCCACCTTGTAAACGCGTTAAATACAAAGTGCCGGGTGAGACCCAATCGGTTTTGGTGATGTGGCTCATGATCGGATGCGAAATGTATTTCGGCACGACCTCAATGGCGGTCGTACCGCCCTGGTGCACAATGTAGGGAGTACCCAGAGCGCGTCGGCCAAATCCATCATTCCACGGGAACCTCGGATGGTCTTTTCCATACTTAAATGAGTGATTGGCGGTGCGCAGACCGATTACCGGTTTGCCTGATTTTAAATAATCCTCAATCGGTTGCCACTCACTATCCGGGAGTTTCAGGAAGCGCATGAAAAAAATGGCAACATCCGCTTCATTCAGGATCTCAATTCCGGGTAAGACGTTTTCGGTTTTCTTTTCGGGATCTCCTGGCCCTAGAACAACAGTGGTGCGAAATCCGAACCGTTCCAATTCCTGAGCAAAGACCGGCATAGTAAGCTCAGGTGAGTAGTGCAAGGTTCCCGCTACTAAGACCGCGTGAGGTTTAGACTCATCGGCCGTGGCAAGAATACCGAATAGAAGCGAGATTCCAGCGAACACAAGGAATCGCCGCATTTTCTTCGCACGGCGCCTGAAGAAATCGTCATAGACCTTCATCGCCTGTCAAATTAGCTTTGAGAAATCACAATGGCAATGAAAACTCAGCCTGACCGTCAGAATATCCCCGGTGTCTTTTATATTGAATCATCACACAGGTTGGAGGCCACGCTTTAAATTCTTGATCGAACCGTCAAGGAAAACTAGATTCCAACTTTTTGTTACGAATCACCAAAGTAAAGATGCATGAAACCAGTCCAACCCGACGACGATGGCTCGTCATCATTCCGGCTTTACTGGGCCTAATGGCAGCGCTGCTTTTGTTGCGCAATAAAGCCCCCCTTCCAGAAAACCCCGGCACCCTGTCAGATGGATCCAAGGTCAAGCTAATTTACATTAGCACCGGCCCCAACCATGAGTATTTCGACTTCGTCAACGCGAGTTTTTCCGACCAGCTGAAGTATGCCGTACCGAGAAAAATCCGAGAAGAACTCTTCAATCTTGAGGTGCATTCTCTTTCAAAACGACCATCCACTGATTGGTTATTGGAAGATATCAAGATGAAAGACGCCTTGGGCAATCGTTTGGTCCATTTGGAAACCGGCATCAACACCGCCCATGGCACAACGACATGGTCTTTCTGGGGTGACTATACTGATCGGCATCAAGTTTTCGGAAAATCCCAGGGGCTGAAATTGTCGGA
>DUCD01000263.1:6445-13951 GCA_012959985.1 Verrucomicrobiales bacterium
TAAATCCGAAAACTTGATGCGTAAGAGTATATTTCACCCGTGAGAAACCGTTGATCTTAAAAGTAAAAGTTCAACCAAATCACCTCTCATCCAGCAAATCAGTGTCGCCATTTCAGGAAACATGGACCGTTACCAATAACGTGCTGAGCGGTCAATCCCACACAAATTATCCATATCAATTTGAAGCATTCGGGCGGATATTTTCCCTGGAAGGTTTTCAGTCAAAGGATTACGGGCTACCCTCATTGGGTGTTATTTATGACAAAAGCCTAAATGGAATTTCTATACAAATCGATACGATTGTCGATCAGTTGGGGCAAGATCTGGTATCTTGCATTACCAAGCCGTTGAATCCTTGAACACCATTCGGTTTCCCTTTCGGCTGGAGACCAACAGCCTTTCGTACAGAGCGACGATCCGGATTCACTCCAACCTGGAACTGAACTTCGTGGTGAACCCGAGCTTTGTGGATACTCCCTAAAACGAGGCAACTTAGTAATCTCTGAAGCACGAAGCCGGAAGGTGACTCAGTATATTCCCGAACAGGGTGAACACCTGATCCGTTATTTCAGGTGGTATTCTAATAAAAAGCGTGGTGAAAGGGCGAAGCGTCTGCGGAAGGCCGAGAACAATGGAGCGCCTGAGCGACCGCCCACCGCCCGAAATGTGTACGGGCAACTGAAGGCAGGAGCTTTGAGTTCAAGCAACTGAAATTACCAGCAAACTTACCTTTCTAAAGGATTCGGAGGGCAGATTCCGACTTGGCTTTTTATTAAGGGTGTCAGGGCTTGTTTCATTGACTCAACACCTAGGAACGACCATTATTTCAAAATACTCGAAAAGCAAATTCCTATTAGTATGCCTCAAAAGAAAAACCAAATCAGCCGAAGAAACATGCTTCAAACTGGCGCAGGACTCCTCGCCGCCACCGCCTTGACTCCTGCCGTGGTCCAGGCCGCTGAAACGAAGAAAGTCATTAAGAATGGGCGGATCCGGCAATCGATCATGGGCTGGACATTTAATCCTATGCCAACCCTCGAACTGGCTCAACACTGTAAGGACATCGGTCTGGTGGCCATGGAAGGTATCAATTCCAAATTCTACCCTGAAGTCCGCAAACTCGGTTTGCAAATTTCTCTCGTCGGCAGCCATGGCTTTAAAGATGGTCCGACCGACCCCAAAAACCATCCGTCATGCATTAAAAAGATGAAGGAAGGCATCGACCGGGCCGTTGAGTTCGACAGCAAACGGGTCATTACCTTCACAGGTATGCGAGTCGATGGATTGAGCGATGACCAGATGAAAAAGAACTGCCTTGATTGCTGGAAACAGGTTGTTCCCTATGCCGAGAAAAAAGGCATCATGCTTTGCCTCGAACATCTCAACTCGCGGGACGATTCACATCCGATGAAAGGGCACCCCGGCTATTTCGGCGACGATGTCGACTTCTGCGTTGAGTTGATTAAGGCGATCAACTCGCCCAGCTTTAAACTCCTCTTCGATATTTATCATGTCCAAGTGATGAACGGTGATGTCATTCGACGCATTCGGCAATACAAAGATCTTATCGGACATTATCATACAGCCGGAAATCCGGGACGGGCCGAACTCGACGACACCCAGGAAATCAATTTCCCTCCCATTTTGAAAGAAATTCTAAAAACCGGCTACGATGGATTCGTTGCCCAGGAATTCATCCCCACCTGGGATGACAAAATCAAGGCACTGAAGCACGCTGCAAAATTATGCGATGTTTAACAACGGTTTTCTCCGAAAGATCCAGCTCATGAAATTTAATGCCGCGATTTACGTCACCCTGCTCTTCTCAGCAGGGTCCGGGTTCAGCCAAAAGACAGAATCTGAAATCATTGAATTCGGTCTGCTCCCTATCGCATCTACCGAGTACGGAACCAGACAGGCTGAAATTGAATTGAAACGCCCTCCCATGCGGGACGGCATGGCCGCGGCACATGGAAAACTGATTTGCCTGACCGGTGAAAATCAAACAATTAACAAGGATTCCTATTATGAAGAAAGTTCATCTGTCCACCTTTGTCCTGCTTGGTCTCTGTTCAATTCTCTCCGCTTCCGCTGAAAGCCGGTTTGTCTCTCTTTTCAATGGCGAAAACCTTGACGGATGGTCCTGTCCCGAAATGGGTTATTGGCGGGTGGAAAACGGGGCCATCGTCGCCCAATCCACCCCGGAGATTCCCTGCAGTAAAAATCAATTCCTCGTCTGGCAACTCGGCGATATCGACAACTTCCACCTCAAGCTGAAGTATAAGATCGAAGGGAGTGACAACGCGAATTCAGGTATCCAGTTCCGATCTTTTGTACAACCTGATGGACACGCAACCGGCTATCAAGCCGATATGGATCGGGCGATGAATTGGGCCGGCGCGATTTATGACGAACATACCGGTCGGAAAATGCTGGCGAAACGAGGCCAGAAAACCGTTATCGACCAAGCGGGGAAAAGAACCGTCACCTGGCTTGACAAGGCTGATGCGCTCACCAAAAAGATCAATAAGGACGATTGGAATGAATACGAAGTCATAGCCATAGACGAATCACTGACTCTGAAAATTAATGGCACGGTGATGTGCGAGGTGGAAGACCGCGAAACAGCCCATCGTGATCTGATCGGAAAATTGGCCCTACAAATTCACTCTGGACCGCCAATGAAAATATCCTTCAAAGACATCCAACTGAAACGGCTTCCGCGCGAAGACGGACGCAAAAAAGTGGTTCTGGTTGCCGGCAAACCCTCACACAGGGCCGGAGATCATGAGCACAATGCCGGGTGTCTACTTTTATCAAAATGCCTGAACGAATCGGTTTCCGATCGGATTCTTCCCGTAGTTTATCATAATGGCTGGCCCGCTGACCCCACGGCTTTCGACGAGGTCGATGCGGTTATTTTTTATTGCGACGGCTGGCATCGGCATATGGCCCTTCCTCATCTTGAGTCGTTCGACAAAGTGATGGCCGGCGGAGTCGGCCTGGGTTGCGTTCATTTTGGCGTCGAAGTGCCTCCTGAAAATGGCGGTTCTTATTTCCTTAGATGGATCGGGGGATTTTATGAGGCGGAATACTCCGTCAATCCACATTGGAAAGCAAACTTCACCAGCTTGACGAAACATCCGATCACCCGAGGGATCAATCCTTATGCCATTGACGATGAATGGTACTTCAACATGCGCTTCCCCAAAGAGATGAAAGGCGTAATCCCCATTTTAACCGCCATCCCGCCCAAGGGATTGTTGCCGGAAAAGAACCATCACCACAATTCCAATGCGATCGCCCGAAAGATGGTTGCCGAAAGCAGCCCGCAGCATATGATGTGGGCCACGGAGCGGCCAGATGGCGGGCGGGGGTTCGGTTTCACCGGTGGACATTTTCATAAGAACTGGGGCAACGAGAACCAACGTAAAATCGTGCTCAATGCCATCCTCTGGGCCGCTGGAGCGGAGGTTCCGGAAACGGGTGTTTCATCAACCGTGACCGAAGAAGATTTGGCAAAAAACCTGGATCAGAAACCGGTACGGAAGAAAAAGCCGAAGAAAAATTAGCAGAACATCACATCGGCAAATATCACGTTGCGCCCGAGGAGGTCTATCATTTCGAAACCTATCTGAAAGTCCTAGGCCGTAATGCCGTAGAAATGGCGTTTATAAGGCATAATTATAACGATCAAACGGAGCAAGTCACTTCTGTATTTCTTTAGCCATTAATGACCCTTACTCAATTTGGTCTATCTGCCATCTCCAGTGTAAATAATCTTGCCACCTTTGGGTGCCTGTGGCCAAGGTGTCTTACCTGGTGCCCATGAGGGTGGTTGGGTTTTACGTACCGAACGTACAATTTCTTTGAGCCACCCTGGTGCCGTTTCATTTTCCTGTTGACCATAGACCCAAGGTTGTGCAGGTGTCATTAAAAGATCCATGTCGCCAAGTGGGGGGCGCTCAGCGCCGAGTTTCGTCAATCGCGCTTTTAACGTTTTCACTATTTCGGGGTGCGTCGCAGCGATATTATTTTTTTCACGTGGGTCTTTGACTATATTATAGAGTTCGTCACCCATCAATTTGTAGTCACCTTTTCGAAGGGTCGGTAATCGGACACACCCAGATACATCATAGATAACTTCATCACGCATGCTTTGTTTGTTTCCAAAAATCACATCGGTCATATTTATGCCATCAAGGTCGCGCGCTTGCTCAAGTGACGCGCCGGCGAGGGTTAGAAATGTCGAATAAAAATCTATGATATGCATCAATTGATTATTAACCGTGTTCGGTTGTATTTTATTTGGCCAACGCATAATACATGGTACTCTCACACCACCTTCATAAGTGGTATTCTTTGTACCGCGATAGGGTGCATTCATGTTTTCGCGTATGCCCCCATTGTCATTTGCAAAAATAACAAGTGTATCATCACCATATCCGTATTGGTCGATCGCGCCAACGATACGTCCTACCGCATCGTCTAAACATTTTAAGGCTGACTCCCGTTTGGTATATTGTTCGGTATAACGAGGAATGTCATCAATGGGCCCATGCACGGCATTAAACGGCACATAGATAAAAAATGGTTTTACATCACCATTCTCTGTATTATTTTTTTTATGTTCTGCAATCAGGCGGACAGCCTCATTGGCAAATAAATCAGTGGCGTAACCTTGCTCAAATAATGGCTCCTGATTTCTGTGCCAATCATAAACAGCAAAAATCGCTGGAGAATTATGTGGAATAGTGTAATGATTATAATCAATGCCCCATGCATAATGACCATATTGGTGCATAAACCCTTGTCCCATAGGCAAATGTTCCGGTAACCATTCGCCCGCATGCCATTTACCAATGATGGCTGTAAAATATCCAACCTCTTTTAACGCTTCGGCAATAGTTCTTTCGTTGGTATCAAGGCCATGTATGCGACGTGTCCAATCGCCCGCTTTATTTTTGACCAGTTTCATACCAAGTTTAGCAAGATAGCTCGGTTTACCAAAATCTTCTGAGCGCCAATCGCTCCATGTACGAAACGCATATCGACCCGTGAGGAATGCCGCTCGTGTCGGCGCACAAACAGAATGAACATAAAATTGTGTAAACTTGACACCGCTACTGCAAAGCCGATCCATCTGTGGCGTGAGTTCTTTTTTTCCACCGTTAAAGCTTGGCTCGTTCCAACCCATATCATCAGAAAGCATAAACACAATATTGGGACGACTTTGATCAACATCTGCCGCCAAAACGGTTAAGTTACAAGTGATAATGGCAATGCAGCCAAAGATTATTTCTTTATACATATAAACCCTTTTATTTTATTAATTGTTTTTTAAACAGCACAAATCGCAACGGCTTCTCTTAATCCAGTCATCAAATCTTTCGTAGCAATTCATTCATAACCAACATATCCTTGATAGCCTACCTCAAGAAATGCTTTCACTACTGCAGATTAATTGATTTCTTGATTGATCGGCGCCAATTTCGCCCCTGCCTGGATTTCCGGCGATATTTACACATGGCCAATGATATCTTTATACTGCTCAATCCTCCGAATGATATCACCATCCATAATCTGTACATGACAGACATCAAAAAACAAAATTAAACCCGATCAATTCACTGCATTTACAATTTTAGTGCAATAATCGATTGGATCGCCTTGAAAGTCAGGGTGCCCCTTCATTGCTTCATTGACCCTCGAATTTACAGGTTCAAGCACCATACCTACATTATTCTTCTTTGCAAGCGATCCGATTTTCTTATCTCCCTCAATACAATTTTTTATTCCTGGAAAAATCGCTTTCAAACTCTCTAAATTCCAATCGATTGCGTACGAACCAAATTTCCCTACACTTCAGAGTCGTATTCATTCCAATTAGCTTGCAAGGACTGGAGGCTCAAATGGTTTCAATCACAATCTTCTGTGAATGTCTCATCCCCCATTTACTTCAGATTAACTGTGTATGTTCATCGTTCAAAAAACCTTTAGTTGTCAATAACAAGAACCGCCCCCCAAGACATGGGCGAACTTCTCCAGAAATCGTCGATGAAGATGAAGCCGATGTTGGGATAAGAGGCGTGAAGCTGCTATTCAGCTAAATAATTCTTTACGCGCTTCACCCTTATTGGCCAGTTCGAAGGGGCGACCACTCGGTGAGTTCTCCTCAAAGCTTGGCTCAATACCAAGTCGCCAGGCGATGGTCGCATTAAAATCGGCTACTTCCAATACATCCTCAGCCGCCTCTTTCCCGTCTTTACTGGTTGCTCCATAGATCTGTCCGGCCTTCCCCCCGGCTCCCGCCATTAAACAGGTGAAGCCATTAGGATGGTGATCTCTACCCTTATTGGGGTTCACCTCAGGCTTCCTGCCAAACTCAGTCGAAACGACAACCAGCGTGCTTTCCAACAATCCTTTTTGACTTAAATGCGTGAGCAACGACGACATCCCTTTATCCAGCTTATTGGCATTGGCGGGCATTTTTTGATAGATAGCATTATGGTAATCCCATCCGCCCATATTCACTTTCACAAAACGCACACCACGCTCGACCAGACGCCCCGCCAATAGGCAACTACGACTGAATTCGTTCCTATCATATAAACTGACAATGTTGGGGTTTTCATTTTTCAGTTCAAAGGCATCGATATCTTTGGACTTCATAAACTTCAGTGAACCCATATAAGAGTCCACATAAGATCGGGTATCTTTAGTGCCGTAGTCCTTGTTAAAGTCCTTATTCAGAGAAGCTAGGATACCGAGTCGCTTCTCAAACTCATCTTCTTTTACGGATTTATTTCGTTGAATAAAATCAATCCCCTTATCAGGGGCTTTAACTGGCAGCGCCGCCCATTGACCTGGGAAAAACCCGGCGCTCCCAGCACGCCCTCTACCGATACTGACAAAATTCGGCAGGCTATCCTGCTCACTCGTTAAACATTTATTCACCCAGGCTCCCAACTCAGGATGAGTTACCGTAGAACGCGGATTGTAACCGGTAAGCATTTTATAGATTCCCGCAGGATGAGCGCCTTGGTTGGTTTTCATGCTATTCAACACAAGAACCTTATCCATCTGTTTAGCCAGTGTGGGGTAATAGTTGCTCACTCGAACTCCATCAACATTGCTGATGATAATGGTCGAATTCCCAATGACCGCTTTATCTACTTCAACATTGAAGCTATCATACTGACTCAAGCCCCCCTGCAGAAAAATATAAATGACGGACTTTGCTTTAGCTGTCTGCGACGGAGCCGTAGTTGCATTTAAAAAGGACAGAGACATTCCTGTCATGCCCACACTGTAAATAAACTCTCTACGATTCATATTCTTATCTCACAAATCTAAATTCATTGGAATTGAGTAAGGCCCATATAATATCATTCGGAGCATTCTTAAACAAAGGTTTCTCTGAAAAGGTATCACTAGGTATTGGCAACATTGCTAAACAATCATCAACATTAATAATTACATAATTTTTTTTTCTTCTTTTATTTA
>DUCD01000263.1:13961-18400 GCA_012959985.1 Verrucomicrobiales bacterium
TGGGCAAGCGACCTAAGATCGCCTTCCAGATAATCTCCATTTTTTGCTTATGATTTTCAGCCTTCTGAAACTTGCGATAAATCAAGCCTTCCTCCGGAATCCAAAGCCCATTCATCAGATACAAAATCTGCGGAATATCAGGCTCCCGATTGGCGCTGTCGATCAATTCACGATTGGATTTCCCCATTAGGATCGATACCCAATGCTTACCGTAATTCCGGCCATAGGTAGAGACGCGCCATAACGCTTCGGGGCCCACATCTCGATTTCGCCCTTCGGCTTCTCTTTCTTCCCGGTTTTGAAACTTAGAGCGACCCGGTCCATTGATAGAATAATCAACAAAATCCTCGACCGTCATATCCTGCGATTTTTCATAGAAATTCGTAAAACCGTCCCACCTGAATTCAGTCGCCACATATTTATCCGGGGTTTCTGTTTTTAAACTCAGGAATGAATCGACAATAACTTCAGCCGAAAGTCGTCTGACAATGGGTCCATCCAAAACGTAAGCGGGGGGCTTAGCGCTCAATGCAAGCGCCCTGCTCTGATAGGTCCTACTATTAAATATAGTTCCAAAAAATACTTTAGTATCATAATTCGATGCTTTCATGAGCGAGATCAGCTTTTTGGTTAGCACGGGATGCTTGCCCATCGTCTCCTGAGTCAAACCGCCAAGTTGTCCGGCAAGTTCTGTCCCCATAATCTTATGCCACAAGCGGTTCACCGTAGCTTTCGTGAACATGGGGTTATCCATTGACGTCATCCAATCAGCCATGGAGTAGCGGGAATTAACCCCTGGTCCGAGATTATGGTTCGGGAGCGTCTCCAACTTCTCTTTAGTCATCCGATAGTTCACTTCCGGCATTTTTCCAAAGAGGACATTCGCTTCCATAACCTGATGAGGTTCGGCATCATCATACTGATAATCATGTGGTAAGCGCATGAAGCCTGTGCCATTACCATAAATAGCGGCATGTTTTACGCGAACGGATTCCCGGTATACAATCCACTCATCGAAATCCTTTTGTTTCAAAATTTTGCGATCCTTGGCATAGATCTCCTTTTCATCCTCAGGCAAAGGGTCCACCCGCAAGTGAGTTTTGGAAGTGAACGCCGCGAGCTTATAAAAGTCCTGCTGCGTCCAATCTTCATACGGGTGGTCATGACACTGCGCGCACTCGATACTCATGCCCATAAACGTTTTCACTGAATTTGCCAGATGATCTAACGGCATCGGTTCGCGCGCGTAAAATCCAGTGGCGCCATTGCCCGGCTTATAAAGTTCACCACTCGCATTAATCAATTCATGCGCCATTTGATTATATGCTTTATTGCTTCGAACTGAATCCTTGATCCATTCCGAAAAATTTCCCGCGTGATGCAATTTGTCTCCTACATTCTTTACCCGTAGTAGATCAGCCCAATAATTATACCAATGACTGTTATACCCTTTTGAGTTGAGAAGCTTGTCGATTATCTTCGCGCGTTTGTCAGGCCGAGCGTCAGCAATAAAACTATCCAGTTCATTAATCGTGGGAATGCGACCAATGGCATCAAGGTAAACGCGGCGGCAAAACGTGTAATCATCAATCTTCGCGCGAGCCGCCTGGTCGAGCCGCATCAACTCATCAGTCACCAACTGATCAATCTCGCGAGCATACGCAGACGCGTCCACAGGCGTAGAGTCAATCTCGTCTACATTTGATACCTCTGAGATTTCGATCTCCTTCACTTTGCTCGCAGGAATAGCGCCAAGCCCATCGACACCTTCCCAAGCACCGAAGTTTCCGCCGCCCTCAATCCATCTTCTGATAAGCGTAATCTGATCCTGCGTGAGTAAATCCCCTTTCGAAGGCATGACATCATCATCATCATCAGGGAGAATAATCAATTGATAGAGCAAGCTTTGATCGGGCTTGCCAGCGACAAATGAGGCGCCATCGTCACCGCCAGTCCTAATGAATGAGGGCGAATCCAGGCGCAATCCTCCTTTAGGCTTCTTTCCTTTGCGCTGCGCTGGATCGCTGTGACAATCAAAACATGATTCCTGAAAAATAGGCAGGATGTGGTTTTCGAAATCCAACCCAGGCATCTTCACGTCCTCGGCATGCAATACAGATGCAGATACGCCGACTGCCATAAATATCATTAAAGATTTCAACATCATCAATTATAGTTGATCTGTTCTAATCGTTAGCGCGAAAAACGCAAGTGCGATTGAGGGGATTCTTTTCATTAAAAATGGTCGATGCTTTTTCTATCTCTTTTGAGAATCTATACGATTACTCGAATATCTTCGGCTTAATCCTCGTCCAGCTCCTCCACCATTTCCTGGAATCGTTTGAAGGAAGTTTGATAATGATCCGCGGGGGCTCTTCGGCCAAGGCCACCCCCAGTATGGAAGAGAACCGGGCCTTCATACCCTATAGATTTCAGCGCTTTAAGCAGCTTGGACGAATCGTAGGTACCCATGGTCAAAGGCGGTAGCGTGCGCGTCCAGACATCCAACTCATCCGCAGAATCTTTGTCGGCTTCGTTTATCGAAGCCAGTCGGATCCAGGGCTTGATTTTCGCTGCAATTTCATCGAATCGCTCCCCATTACCCGTCTTCATTTCATGAGAGAGATGGAGCGATACAAACAGGTTGTCGCTTCCCACCTCCTTAGTAAGAGATATTTCCATAAATAGACTGTTGATCAATGAACTATTAAATAAGTCGAAGCCGTTATGGTTGTTTTTGCACTGGTTCTTCGTTTCACCATATCGTTTCCTTTACTTCCGATCAGGGTGTTTTCCCCACTCGTAGCGTTTGTTTGAATCGAAATCCGGATTTGGCACAGGGTTCTGTGCGTTCGCGTCGCTTTGCCACTTGGACAAGGCGGCTTTCATTACACCTGCTTTTTCGATGTAACTGAATTTCAGGTCGGTCATTTCGTTGACGTCGTAGCGCAGATTAAAAAGTTCGAACTCTCCCGACACCAGATTCTCCACGATTTTCCAGTCCCCTTTTCTTAGAGCCGACATGGGTTGCTCATGGTGGAAGACTGGATAATGTGTAAATACTTCACGTTCAGAATCGAACTTATTTTCCGTCAACGCAGGAACCAGGGAGAAGCCATCCAATACTTGATTCTCAGGCGCTTTACCTTGGACCAACTCCAGAAACGTGGGATAGAAATCCACACTGGACACAAGGGCTTCGGAGGTGGATCCGAAAGCTACCTTTACCGGCCAGCGCACAATCAACGGCACACGTACGCCGCCCTCGTAAAGCGTCCCTTTCCCTGCTCGTAGAGGGGCGTTCGATGTTGCAATATACGTCAAGGGATGTCCTTCTGGATACGCCGCCTTACCCTTTCCGGCCAATAATGGAATGTTGTCGAAGCGATTATCCACCCCGCCGTTGTCGGAATAGAAAATAAAGATCGTATTGTCTGCCAGTCCCAATTCCTCGACCGCTTGCATAATGTCGCCAACGCTATTATCCACGTGTTCGACCATCGCGGCATAGACCGCGTTGCCGGGATAATCCGGGTCCTTCTTCTTGTTCAGATACTTGTCGATCAGATCCTTGTCGGCATCCAGCTGCACATGCACATCATAATGAGACAGAAAGAGAAAGAAGGGCCCCTCTTTGTTTTCCTTCATGAAGTCAATGCTCATATCCGTCAGCTGAGCACTCAATCGTTTCTTGCCACCCTCTTTATAAGCGGGGATAAACTTCGGGGCATAGAATCCTCCGCCTGCATACATGTGGGTGCTATCGTATCCACGAACATCGGGCAAATTCTCGCGTCCATTATTCAGATGCCATTTTCCAAAATAACCCGTCTTATACCCGGCGCCTTGCATCACATCGCCAAGCGTCACGATATCCTCCGGCAAATGCTGGGTCCTGTGCTTGGGAACAATGACTTTCTCATAGGGACGCCAATGCCCCGGAATAAAATCGAAGATGCCAATCCGAGCCGGGTATTGCCCGGACTGAATGCTTGCCCGGGTCGCCGAGCACACGGGCGCCGCATAAGCATTGTGAAACAGCATCCCTTGACGGGTCAAGCGATCAATATTCGGTGTCTCGTTAAAACGATTGCCGTATGCCGGCAAATCTCGCCCCCCGAGATCATCCGCCATGATCAGTACAATATTTGGCTTGGCGGGCTTATTCGGCGCATCGGCTGACGCGGCCGAAATCGCGGCACCACTCAGCATCAGCAAGGATGCTGTGATGATTGTTGTCAGTATTCTCATTTCAGTTGTTCCTTTTCCAGTTGCTGGATATTTGTTGATGAATCGATCAAACACATTAGAGACAAGTCAATCGGGTTCTTCGTCGGGCGCGACATTTTGCCGCATCTTTTTCAGCATGTTTATTTGGGGTGCGACCATGGCTATCCAGCCGACAAGGGCCACGGCCGGTATCCAGATCGGCAGGAGCG
>DUCD01000263.1:18469-21411 GCA_012959985.1 Verrucomicrobiales bacterium
ATTCGTTTGATCAAGTCGGATCTGGACTCCTTCCCCGTCTTATAAATGAAGAAGTTGGGTTTCAAAAACCAGCCGTTGGCGAACAGCATGCCGAGGAAAAGGATCCGTGGCGGGCTCTTACTGTCAAGAATGGCAGCGTCGTCCAATGGCACGTCAGGTGTATCTGTCGGTTTCGCCAGTTCGGCCTTCACGTTATCCCACACGTGCGTAGCAGTGGGCCTGCATACGGCGCCGCCGAGGGTATCGTTTCTCGGACGACTTTTCCACCGGTACATCACACGTCCTTCGCGAGTGACAGCGAGTACGCCGGGCTGGAAGCATCCTTTGGGATGCGAGATCCATTCAGCATTATTTTCCTTTAAACCGTCGGTATGATGCCAAATGAAGAGGGAGAGCCAGTCACGCTCTTTGCACTCAGCCAGGATTTCATGGTGGGGATCGCCGATATGATCGAAGCTTGATTTCCAATGCTCCTGCGCATTGAGCGCCAGGGATTGCGGTTCACTGGTAACGGCGTAGATTTCACCACCCGCCTCGCGAATCGCATCGACGACACCTTCTGTTTGATAGCCACGTAACTCGCGGCGACATGGCGGTCACCAAAAGCCTCGGTAGAAGACCAGCATGATGAAGCCGTGATTGGGCGCTACGGTATCGAGCCATCCCTTTCGAATGCGCGCCGGAGGATCGACGAGCGGGGCTGGTGAACCGGGGTCGAGGGAGATTTCTTTAAAATGAACCACATCGAAGCCGTCGCTCGAGGGGGTAAGTTGGAAGCACTCACGTAGACACATCTCCTGCCCATTCCGGCTTCCGCAGAGAATCAGTTGGAGCTCGCGAGCAGCGACGGCTGAATCTCGCTCGCCAACGTCATCGGGGTCGACAATTCCGGTAAGCTGGAAATCGCTTCCGCTTTCCTTGGAGAACCAAGCCCGGGCGGCCTCGGCCTCTACAGCAAATGCATCAGGAATGGCCTCTTCTACTTGAAGCATTGTTTAATTTCCAATCTTTTTGTAATTTCCATTTCTCTTCTGTCTTTTTCAAGTATTTGACCTCACTTGATAAAACGGTCGAACAGATTCGCCGTCAAACGCTGCACGCGCGGGTCAGGGCCTTGCGGTCGGGCGTGTCTATTGGCGGGCAAAACGTGGTCTGGGGGCGATGACAATCCTTGCGCCCACCAGATGGTCCCGGCATTAAATACAACGTTGCCTTTGGGCCCGTTGTAGATCGTCCCCGTATGGGGTGTGTAGGGTCTCTTTCTCTGGTCGACCGCATCGCTTGTCGCCAGAATTTCAAAACCGGGCAGATGCTTGGCGGCTTTGCCGTGCCATTCCCAGCCCAACAGGCCTTTGACCGCGTCGCCTTCTTTCATGCCCGTGCCTTCATACAGCCAGTGCTCGGGCTTGGCGCAGACCCAGTCACCACCGCCGAGGCCTTGGTGGCGTCCACCCATGAGCAGCGCCCCATCCGGTCCCGCTTGATACGTGGATCCAGACCGTGTTCCAGAACGTTCACCAACAAAGGCCCCCGCGCGACGGATAATCCGCTGGGGCTGACCCTCTGCGGAAGGCAGCAAGGGCACCATACCATAGACCGCATTTCCGCTCAGGAACGCGAGGTTGACGCCCGCGTTTCGGGCCGCGATCGCATTATCGTACATCTCCCGCGTCCAGTATTCGTCATGACCTACCGAGATGAAGCCTTTCGCGCGCTGTAGTCTCGGGCCGTGATTGTGCGTATCCAGGTTCGAGAGGTATGACACATCGTAGCCTTGCTGCTCCATCCAATAAGAGAGAGGGAATTCCCATAACAGAAACTCTCCCGACCCTACGGAGGCGGGGCGTTTGACAAGATGATCCTGGCAGAAATTGGCGTAGGGACGGTCAAAACTCACCCACCCTGTCGGACCCGTGAGCCACTTTTTTCGTCCCGCACCATTGAGGGTGAACTTGTCGGCGTGGTAAAGCGACCACTGGTCATCGGGCCAACTATTGTAGGCCTGCCAGGTCATATCGCTGCACTGGAAAAGCAGGTCGCAAGGGCGGTCGTCACGCACGATGAAGATAACGTAGCTTTGCAGGCCCTGTTTAGCGGTCAGTCTGCTTTGATAGACGCCGTCCACCCGCTTGGTGGTGAGTTTTCCGAAATAGACGCCGCTGACCCAGTCGTCGGGAATCTTAAACTCCACCGACGGTTCCCACTTGCATTCGCGCAGGCGGTTGTCGCCTATTTCTGGATCGGCTTGGGCCTTGCCCTGCAGCGAATCAAACCGTTCCATGGATCGTCCGCCGGCGCCGCCATAGTAGCCGGTGCGGAAGATTTCCAGGCTGAACTCGGATACCGGATTCGTGCTCACCATGATCTTGATCGTGTCGCCTGCGCTCACGCTCGTCTCGGAGCCGTAGCCCTCGATTCGCGGGGAACGCCACCAGGTGTCCGGGTCGATGTACGTATTGGTAAGCAACCAGTCGCGTGTGCCGGGCTTGGCGTTTTCTTTGGTAATCCGGTTGTCGCCCTTCGGCGCCGCAGCGGCCGTCAGGATCGGGATCTGGGCGCCAGCTGTGAGAGCCAAGCCGGCAACGCCGCTCTTAAGCAGATCACGCCGGCTAATGTCGGAGTCTGTTTTTTCAGATTTGTTCATGGCGTGTTTTCCTTTTCTTATTGCCGGACTCCGACTGCCGTTTTGATTTGGCAGGAATTGAAGTTGCGCTTCACCCTTGTCTTCGGTGCGATCTGTGGAGTTCCCATTCCAATGTTCTCAGCCAACCCAAAGTAAAGCTCGTTAAGATGGGACTGCATATCCTCGCCCATCTCACCGAAATGCTTCTCCAATACCCCCATCAGTTTTGGATGCGAATTACCCGGATGTTTCACTATGACGTGCAGCATGAGCCGTAAAAGCAACTGTTGAGGCAACGCTCTAATGGAACGCTACTCCA
>DUCD01000264.1:0-2825 GCA_012959985.1 Verrucomicrobiales bacterium
ACCTTCGCCTCCCGCTCAAACCGGGCCATCCTGTGAGCATCCCTGCTGAATGCCTCAGGCAGAACCTTTATGGCTACCTCACGATCCAGCTTCGTATCAGTTGCACGGTATACCTCTCCCATGCCGCCCTGGCCGATGGCTGGACCCACGACATAATGTCCTAGTTTGGAGTCTGGATTGAGCACGATCGGGACAATATCACAACCCGGTTGGTGTTGTCACCCTATTGGATTTCCTGCTTCAACGAGTGACCTTATCGATGCATAAAGGACCGGCCGTAACTGAATTCCAGGTTTCCTATTACAATCCCCACACAATTCTGTAATCACGATTGGCAAAGTCGATGCTCATTGCAGGAATGTGAACGATGAATTGCAGCGACAATGGTATCGGCCGAATTTAGCTCGATTCCAGTGATTTTGACGGTATTATGCCCGAACCCCTGACCCAGATGAAAAAAGGCCTTACATGGAAGAGTCTCGCCACCGGTTTGCTTTATGTCGCTGCATTCGGGGCGTTCCTGGCGACTGGTTTCACGCTTTTCAAATGGCTCCAGAATCCTGCTGACCAGCACTGGGAGCTGTTGAATGTCCTTCTCGATTACACCTACTCGATTATCCTTACTATCATAAGCCTTATCGCTTGGATTGGTCGACGCAATGCTCCTGATACTCCGATCCGGTTCGAGGAATCCTCGATCCAACTCGATGAGGCGACACTTCAACGGAACCGCCAGCAACTCATTCAGAACGTCCGCCATTCGTGGATTGAAGGTGTGCTTCACCGTTCTCTCCACCGGCAGGCTACAATCGAGTTGGGTTTGACTGAGAAACCAGGGGCAATCCAACGTGAGCACCCGCTTGAATTAGTTCTTCGTCAAAGCGGACAAAAGGAAGCACCGATTCCTGCCGACAAATCTATGCGTCAAATATTTGAGGATAACGCCAGTGGCAAAACGTTTACATTACTTCAATTGGCAGAACAACTCTTAGATGAAGCAGAACAGGATCCGACTCGTCCTGTACCGATTGTTCTAAACATTGCGTCATGGGATGAGAATTCCAAGTCATTGGTCGATTGGTTGCTCCGACAGTTAAACCGCCAGTACGGCATGCCGAAAAAACTCAGTGCGCAATGGTTGAATGCACAAAGATTTTGCCTGCTATTGGATGGACTCGACGAAGTGGCTGAAAAAGAACGCGACAATTGTTTGGAAGCAATAAACCAGTTTAAGGATGAATATTCAATTGATTTGGTAGTTTGCAGCCGGATTACCGATTATGACCGACTGAAAAGCCGATTAAACCTCAATACGGCAGTATGCCTTAAACCTCTGGAAGAGGATCATATTTTCACATACCTAGAACAATTCGGCCCGTCTCTGCATGGACTGCGTGAACATTTGAAAATCAGTGAAGACTGGCTGGCATTGGCCAAGTCCCCACTCATGCTGAATATTATGGCAATGACTTTTCAGGAAATCAAACTCGATGGTTTTCAGGAAAAATATCGTTCTAGAATTCCAAAAATCCTTTTCAAAAAGTTTGTTTTGAAGAGCATTTGTCATTTGCGGATTTCACCGGATACCCTGAATAAAATTTGCCTAAATCCGATTGGAATTCTGATTAATCTGGCAAATGGAATGACCAAACATAATCAATTCGAATTTTATATTGAGTTAATTCAACCAACCTGGCTTCGGTATAAGCTAATCTTTCAATTTCTAACGGGACTGGTCAGTGCTTTTCTTATTGTTGTTTTGGGAAAAACTGTTTTTCCACTGTTCGGCATCTCTAACCTTGGAATCGGTTATGGAATTGGCATAGGACTTTTTGTGGTTACTATTACCAAAGTATATTTGCTTGAAGGCTATCGATTCAATTTGCCAAATCGGGCATCCGCAATATTAGCACTGAAAAAAGGCGTATTCCATGCCTTTTGCTTCGGCAGCATTTTTGGAAGCATGAATTTTTTTATTCTTACTCAAGAAAATAGAAACGTGGATCTTAGTTTTAACGAATTAATTGCTTTTTCCTATATACTGCCCGCTTTGGTATTCGGAACGGTGGCAGGAATGATTCAGGCGAGGGTTGCTCAGAAAGATTTTAATAAAAGAGTTACTCCGACTCAAGGTTTGCGTGAATGTCGAGTAATCGCTCTATTGTTGGGCTTGGCAGGAGGCTTAGGCGGAATTCTGTTTGGATTCATTGTCACTTTTCCGCTATCACCTGCTCTAGCGGAAGTTCGATTAATTGTATTCACTGTTTCTATTTTGTTGGGAGTGACAGCAGGATTATCCTGGGGGGGAATTGGCCTTCTTCAGCATTATGTTTTACGATTTCTCCTATTCAAGTCTCAGGTTTTTCCGTTTCCATTTTCAAACAAGAAACTCATCGAGTCGTTGGATTTCTTCGTCCAATGCTCGCTTCTTCAACGTGTCGGTGGCGGATGGCGCTTCATTCACCGGGACCTTCAGGAATATTTAGCCTCCATTGCTCCGGATAATCCCAAGGATGCAGCAGCAGTATGGGACCAAGAGATTGCTGGCATGGAACTTCCCGCTGCTGTTTTGTCACTGGAAAGGAAACGACAATCGGGCAGTGCCAAAACCGTCGTCGAACTCGACCTAGTCGGCTACAGCTCCATCTGTGCACTTTTGGAAGAAGCAGGTGACGTTAATGGAGTAGCTACTTTGAACTCGAAGATTCAAGAGTTCGTTGACGCAGGTTTGAAATCCGTCGAAGCCAAACGGAGTGACAGTGTCATTAAGACTACCGGAGACGGGGCGATCCTGTTGCTGGACAGTCCCCAATATGCCCACCGCT
>DUCD01000264.1:3038-21359 GCA_012959985.1 Verrucomicrobiales bacterium
AGCCAGTCCCGGTGGCATCCTTGTCGATTCCAAATCCTTTGATGGCCTACACCCAGAACAGCAAATCCGATACAGTGCTCCGGAATCTGTAGCTGGCAAACGGGATGAAATCTTCAAAGCCCACGGTTGTGTATTCGATCCGGATGCAATGGTCAATGTCGCCTGGTTCCTGGAGCAGAAACAGAAATCTGAAGAAGTTACCTCGATTCAACCCGCCTCATCCGGTGTCGAGCGTGAAGAGCGCAGAGAGATATTGGAGCGGTTCAAACAACTCGATTCCAGCCAAGTGACGGACTTGGTCTTCCTTCTGAATATTCCCATCGACGACCGACCTCCGGAAACCATGGACGACGAAAAGCAGAAACGCGAAATATTGAGGTGGGCTGAAAAGCAGAACTGCCTCGAGGACCTCCTGGTCGAGTTGCGACAGATGCAGAAGTCCTAGATTGGAAGTTATGGAGTCCGCAGCCGGAAAAAAACCGAATCCGTTAAAGGTGCGGAGGGAGTCCAGTCAAGTTTGAATTCCTGATCATCCGCGAACAAGACTTGCTCGTCTGCCCAACTGTTCAAGTCGGTCGAAGATTGCAGGGTGTAGCTTCTTCCAATCTCAATGTTCATTGAGAGCGTCCATGTCGCCCCGTTTTGTGCAATGTTAGTGAATTCTGGAGCGGGGATTCCGTCGGGCGAGCGCGGGAACCGTTCGACATCATAACCCTGATTCCGGAGCAAGTTGATGAGTCCCAATTCTCCGACCATGTGTAAAGCCCCAACCACTACCAGAGTGTCTGTTGAGTCGGTTGGAGAGAGAAACTCCTCAATCTGAGGCATCCAGCTAAGGTTGCGTTTTGTCAGGAGGAGATCGAAAAATCCGGGGTCTTCTTTCAGCAATTCCTGATATGCGTCAATCAGTGCTTTTTCATCGGCGGCTCTCCATACGTCAAAAATCTTAATCACTTCTTGTTTTAACATTTCGGAAGACGAATCTAAAAATTGTTCCAAATCCGCGATTTGCCTTTCTGGATCTTGGCCGGATAATACGGAATACTGTAATGCCAATGTTTCAAGCCCGGAAACCGGTTTACTCTCGTTCAGAGCTCGACCGTAGAAGTGGCTGTCGACGCCCAAGTCGCCGCGGAGCCCCAGTTTGGATAGTTCCGTCTGGAGCAGGGTAGTGCTGAAAAGCCATGGTTTGGCCTGATCAGGTGTTGGGCCAAGGTTGTTCTCCACGAAGTATCGACTCAGTTTCCGGTAGTTTTCCGCTGACAGGTGATCGCGAATCGACTCGTTGCGGCGATATAATCCGTGTCGAGTACTCAGGGTACTAACCGAAACTTCGGTAACTTCGGAAAAATCGATCTCGAAAACAACACGCTCGGCTCGCCGGTAGGCCTCAGACATAGCCCCGGGCAATGGATAGTCGTCTTGATGGAGCGCATGAATGGAGCCGATCAAGTAGACACGAGTGTTCCCATTGAGGGCTTCCCAGACTAGATGGGGCTGCTCGACGCCTGAAACAACGGAGGTCCAGCCCCAGAGAAGAATTCCAACAACTAAACGCAATCCGTTATTCATAGTTTAGTTTCTACAATATATTTCCACCGTGAACAAGGTGTTACGGGAGGGAAATATGAAGCATCTTGCACTCTTATATTCGGATACTCTCCAACATAACCGAGGAGGGTTAATCCATACAATGGAAGGGGAACAAGCTCGGCTAGGTCACCTGCGGGCTTCAGGCACCCTCTGCCGACTCCTTAACCCCGGGTGGCCGATTATTTGTATTTCCTTGGAAATACTGGCTCTATGACGTTTGGTGTGGGTGGATCGGAACCGGAGATGGCAAATCGAACTTCAGTTTGGAGCCGATTAAATAGATAGCCGTTTTAAAATACTCAAAGTTTCTAAATCCTCGGGCTTTGCGTTTTGCGGTCTGGATAATTCCATTAATGGCTTCCATCGGTCCGTTGCTCAATCGGGTTTCCAAATAGGCGACCAGTCCCTTCCAATGTGCTTTGATACTTTTGGCCACTTTGATCATTTCCGGTATCCGCGAATGGGTTACCCAATAATACCACCAATGCAGCCCTTCTATGGCTTCGCTCGGTTCCAGGGCTTTTAAAAGATCCTGGAATGCTGCAAGGTGGCAATGGGCCTTTGCGGTTTCGAGTTTGCTGTTGCAGAGTCGTCGCCTCTTCTCCTGAAGGTCCGGGCTTAGATTTTCTTCGTTCTTCAGCCACAAATACTTGGTGCCTTTAAGCAGTTGAGGAAACTCTCTGCTTTCCCGCAGCCGTACGTCATTGACTGCGGTGGTGATTAACTTAATCACATGAAAGTAATCATAGACCAAAAGGGCTTCGGGGAAATGCTCAGTGATTCCCTTGGTGTAAGCCGGGCTCATGTCCGCACAGATTTCTGTGATCTTCTCAATTTCAACTTCACGCTCTTTCAGGAACTCCTTTGCCCTGCCCACTGTGTCTGAATCCTTGCCTTCGGTAACAAAGAGCACGCGAGTGGGCTTGTTTTGTTGATCATTTAAGGGCTCGCAGACCACCGTCACGTATTCGTGGCCTCGACGAATACTGGTTTCATCCACGCACAGCTGAGTAATGTCTTCCATGTCCATCTGCTCATGAGCCTCTTTGACCTGACGATGCAGCACTCTCCACAGACGATGGGCGTTCTCTCCAACAATACCGCCGGCTTCTGAGACCGTCATGCCGCTTTGAGCCAGAAGCACCATCATGGCCTCCATCATCAGCGTGAAACCCGAGCCTGGTTGCGCCCAAGGCACTTGAACGGTGGCGACTCCAAACTTTCCCTCTCCATCGACTCGAGGCACCCGGGCGTGAAGATGACATTCATATTGAAAGAAATTAAGATGTCTCCAACTTCGTGGCCGACGGTCGTAAACCGGACAATCCTTTTTGCTTACCGGATGCTCAAACAGACTTCCCGGCAGATAATCCAAGCGGATATTCAACTGCCCGGGTGTCTTCTCCAAATCCAGATTCACTTCCACTACTTTCCACGAAGTTCCAGAAAGTCCCAATGCCATTTGAAAAATCTCGTTCTGTTTCATGTCCCCATTCTATGAAAAAAGGCAATTAGGGAAAACCGAAAAGAAACGTTATCCAATGGCGTCAAGGAGGTGGAGCGGGGCGGGGTGAATGCGCAGCAGAGGGGCAGAGCCCATTTCAATTCAGTCACTTTCTTCCACACCAAACGTCATAGAGCCAAAATTATCGATGTTTTGATTAGTTTCATGTTAATATGGATTTGCGAACATATAAGTTATTCCACGGGCAGGTGAATGTCGAGCGTCGAAGGCTTTTCCGAACTTGAGTTGACTATTACCGTTGGCATCAGCGACTTGTTCGCCTACGCGAGTGGTGCAGTGTGCGGCTATCGGTTTCCCGCTTCGCTCTACGAGCTTCGCTGAACATGTAATTCTTGTTGATGAGCCTTCTTCGAGTGCAAATATCAGTACCTGATAGGAATAGCACTAAGTTAAGGCATTTTGTTCCGTCCTGATTGGTTTTCCATTGTCCGGGGTCGACGCCCCCGGCGGTGAGGCCGGATTTGACATCGTTCCGGTCATGTCAATTCCAGGGGAATAAGGGATAGGCCCGAAATCCCATCGAAACACCGTCTTAACTTAGTGCCATTCAGTGCCTGATAGTTCTATGCTGAAAGATTAGTTGGGCAGCTTCGCCGCGGGTAAGGTTAGTATTTGGTTTAGGCTGTATCGGCACTTTCTTTTGTAGTAGTCCCGAAATAATTCTTGTGGCATTGGCGCGGTTTACCACCTGATCTGGGTGAGCCAATACTTTTTTGGTAGCCTTGTGCACTTCGTAATCGAAGAAGGGTGCCAGTGATTGGGTCGAATAATCGTACAAAGTCTCTATGTATTTGAAAACAGGATGTCCACGCGGTACATCGCTAAAGTGTGCGGCCGTAATACTGAGCGGAATTTGAAAGCCTTTCACCACCATCCGGGCGAATTCGCCCATCTTAACCGGCTCGTTCGGGCGGAAACGATAGGCATCTGTATTCACATCAGTCAGACTTGTCGCCGGCCCATTCGAACGAAAATGATGCACCTCATTATCAGACACCGCACCAAGCAAACTCAGCTTCTGCACTGCCTCAAATGAGCGTGCACCACCTGGAAGGTCGGTGTAGAAGAACAAGACACAGCGTTGATTCAATAGCTCATCCTGAATTTGGCTGACAGGTACGTCGCCTGGGTCCAACTCATTGTCGATTGCCAACGCAGCGGCAATCCCTGCAGCCTGTCCGAGTGCGGACCATACCGGCTCCATTCGGACAGTGCACATCGCTATGTGAGTGCTGGAAATGCCCACTGGAAAAAGTATTCCTTTATGATGTTTGGGCACCATCACGTCATACGGGATCTGGTAGGGTCCGGTCACATCGAGCAAGTGAAGTGTTCCCTCGGCTGCACCTTCCCCATACGGGGGCTCCATTCTGACAGTTGGACCCTGGACATTATGCGCATCAATTCCGTAGACTCCAATTGCCACTGAATCCGGGTTGAGCGGTCCTCGTAATCCATTGCCACGAAGATCTTTGTGTACGTCGCTTTCGGTCAAAGTGTAGCGTCCCTCAATCCGACGACCCTGACGTACGTAGAGTCGATAAGGGAGGTTGTTGTTGTCTATGAATTCATCGTCCGGGAGACCGATGTTGGGCGAGCCTCCTTCCGTCTGAATGTAGTAGAGCCAACCAAGATCATAGTTGCGGTAGATTTTTTCGATTTCCGCTCGCTCCTCCCAGTCAGCCAGCACCCAACGTGTTCCATGCCCGGTCAAATCCCCCCCCCAGCTGATTCCTAGTAAATCAAACTTTCTGTTGGGAATAATCGGCTTCGTATTCCGATTCCATCTGTATTTGACCGGATCATAGTCAGGCGGAGGTTTTTTCAAACGATAGGAGTGATCAGCTCGACCGTAATCCTTTCCAGTGAGACGATAAGTGAACGCTTGTGATCTATTGTCCGCCTCACCCGTGCTTTCCGGAAGGATGGTTGAGTTCAATATCCCGGATACTCTTCGGAAGAAATCGGTGTAGATGCGCCCCGCGTGTGGCTCTTCATTGGAACGGGCTTCCCGTCCAATACGAAAGGGCACTTTGGCAAAGGCTGCCAGGTCTGCCTCGTAGGTCGCATCGATAATCACACGGCCGGTGTATAGATGTTTCTTACCCAGCTTCCCCTGATTGTCGCGATCCTGTGTGATTACGCCAATGACACGATCCTTTTTCATTTTCACATCCACAGCCACCTCGTTGAAGCGCGTCGTGATGGTCTTTAACTCGGCAACCATTTCAGAATAAATCCTGGCTGCGGTATGCGGTTCCCAGGCTCTTCCTTCAGCCACATTCCATCTGAGCGGAGGGTTTTGCTCTATATGCGCTTTCACCAGAGGATCCTCTGCCAGCTCTGTGCGATGGAATGTTCTTACGCGTTGCCGGAATTCCTCCATCACGCCACTGTTCGATTCCACGTATAGATCATCCAGTCTAATCACGCCCGAGGAGAGCACCCCCCCGAGAACCGGAGACTGCTCAATGATAATCACGGTCTTTCCTGCACGGCCTGCGGCGATAGCTGCCGCGATTCCTGCCGGTGTCCCGCCGATGACCACCAAGTCATATTTCTTCGCGTAAGCCGGGACTGTAACCGTAGTTTTGCCCGCCGCCTCGGCCTGAAGGTTAAGGGCCGGCAGCAAGGTGATGAAGAGGCATAATAGGGGGATCAATCGGGTCATGAACGGCAACCTAATCATGGGTCGTACCAGGGTTGATATGTCAGTAAACTTCAACATGAAATAGGATGGTTAAAAAGTCTGTTTGCCCGCACCGTTCGCTTTAGCTCCAATGGCTTGTTCGCCTTTTGGGTTCGTGAGATGCTCATCACTGAACCTAGTACCATTCGCGTAGCTTCATCAAAATATTCCAGTTTCGTCCAGTAGCAGGTGATCCGATTGAACGGGTTATCGCCAAGCCTGTATTTTCCGGAGCGGACCTATCTCCATCAACCCGACTTCAGGAATAACAAAAAGAGATACAGAAACAATAGAAGAGTCACAAGTGTCATTATTCTCCCTACCGGCCAGTCGTGATTGATAACAGCCCGCATGATCTGGTGTCCCGAAGCGTCGGGTTTGACTGAAATTCGGGTCAGTTGGTTTTTCAATCTTTCTGCTTCTGAAAAAACCCCTCTCACCAAACCTGTATAGGATGAGTAGAGCGGGATACAAACCTTGTGCCAAAACATGGGGATACACTTCCGATAGATATAATCAAAATCAAGGGTAACGGTCAAAGTTCTCTTCAATAGCGGCAGCAACAGGAAAAAGGCGACTCCGGATGCCACTAGAAGCTGTAACTGATCGAGAACATGGGTCACCGTCCAGGCATTGTAAGTCTGAACACCGTCCCCATGCGCCTCCATTGGAGGGAACGGCAAAAGAGAATATACGGGCTCTGTCCAAACACCGAAAAGAACACACAGTCCGGAAAAGAACACCATAGCGGCTTTCATGTTAATGGGTGGGTCCGGGGGACGCAGACCGGAATCCTTTTGAAAGAAGACAAACCAGGGGAATTTGATACCGGCATGCAGAAATACTCCCGCAGAAGCTGCCGTCAGAACGTACCAGGCCAGCACGTAAACACTCCCTGCACTGGCGGTATTCGCCGCTTCGAATCCCGCAGCGGAGGTAATCATGGATTTAGTGGTGAATCCCGAAGTCAGAGGAGCTGCAGAGATGGCGAGCGCCCCGATAATACCGCAAACCATGGTGACCGGCATCGTTTGATACAAGCCGCCCAGATCCGTGCATTTCCGCTTACCGGTCATCGTCAAAACGGAGCCGGCGCTCATCAGAAGAAGCGCCTTGTAGATGATGTGAGCAAAGGCATGCGCTGCGGTACCGCTTAATGCCAATTCACTCCCAATTCCAATTCCACATACCATGAAACCCACTTGATTGATGATGGAATAGGCGAGGATCCGGCGCATATCGTTTTCAAGGATGGCATAGACGATGCCATAAACAGCCATAACCATACCGGTATAGATCAGAATTTCCGCTCCGGCAAACAGCATCATCAATACATACACCGCTGTTTTGGTAGTAAATGCAGAAAGGAACACCATGCCTGTTTCCGAAGCTTCAGGGTAGGCATCGGGCAACCAGGCACCGAAAGGTGGAGCGCCTGCATTGATCAGGACACCGATAAGAATCAACCAGGAAGAGAGACTGTTCAGTTCGGAAAGATAACTTACCAGAACACTACTCAGCGGATTGGAATCCAACGCTGCGGAACCTCCCTGCACCAGATAAAGTGTGATGCCCGCCATGAAACAGACGCCCCCACCAAAATGAACCAATGCGTAGCGCATCGCAGAGTTGCGAGAGTGTTTCTGCCCCCCAACAAGGACCACCAAAGTCGAGCCGACCGCCATTAATTCCCAACAAATAAACAGAGTGACAAGATCACCGGCATACACCGCACACAGAGCACTCCCCGCATAGAACAAGGCACCGCTAAGTTCCACTCTGGAATTCTTGTGAAGTGAATACAAAACCCCACCGAAGGCCATCAGTGCAAAGATTGCAGCAAACAGAGAGGTGGGGGCATTCTGTTGGAGCAGATTCAATCGAAGCGGTTCGCCTGTCTGAGGATCTCCAACAAATTGGAAAGTCAATTCGCCAAGTCCGTATCGAATACCGGACAATACCGCAGCCAATGTCAACAGAGTTCCCGTCACGGCAATGATGCCCGTGATTTTCCGGTTCCGCCCGAAAAGTGCAATCAGGGCAGCCGTCAGAAACAGAAGAAACCCCGGAGGGAAATCAATCCTCATCGTAAAAGGTATCCTTTCTTTTTAAAAAAGTTCCGATGATCTTTTTGGCCACGGCGACCATCAGCGCACAGGACAAGAATCCATACACTGAAAAGAAAGCAGGCAATGAGTCGGGTGCTAATTCATGATGACAGAAATGGGAATGGTGATGGTACAAGCCAAAACTGGACAGCACCCCTTCCAAAACCAGTAGCCCGGCCAATAGGGCGACCCACCACTTCAGGATTATCTTAACTTTGTCAGGATTCGACCAATTCATGATTCAGGGAGCTGCTGCAAGCAGCGTTGCCAACTCAAGAAAAACACCCGGTTGGAAAAAGATGAATAGGACTCCCCCTGCGGTCACACTCAACGCGACGACCATAGGCCAGGGAGCTTCCTGGATGTTCCCAAAGTTACTTTCATCCGGTGCAGCACAGAAAAAGGCACGCCAGATGATGGGAAGATAATATCCGGCGTTCAACAAAGTAGATACCAGCAGAACAAAGATGGCAAACCAGTGATGCGCTTCCCAAGCTCCGATCATTAAATACCATTTGCTGAGAAATCCTGCAGCCGGTGGAATTCCAATCATGGAAATGGATCCAAGCGCAAATGCGGTCATCGTAATCGGCATTTTGAAACCGATCCCGTCCAACTCGGAGATCCGAGTTTTATGGCTGGCCGTATAGATGGATCCGGCAGCAAAAAAGAGGGTGATCTTACCGAATGCGTGCACGGCGATATGCATGCCTGCAGCCGTTATGGCAAACCGACTGGAAGATTCGGAGGGATCGATCAGTGCCCAAAGCCCCACGGCAAGGAGGATATAAGAAAGTTGGCTCACCGTCGAATACGCCAATCGCCGTTTTAGATTGTCCTGCTGCAGGGCAATGACGGAAGCGCTAAGAATGGTGAAACCTGAAAGATACACCAGCCAGGAAGCGGAACCATATTTCGTCAAGGTGTCCCACCCAAACAAGTGAATCGCAATCTTGGTAATTGAAAACACGCCCGCTTTCACTACCGCAACGGCATGGAGTAAAGCGCTTACCGGGGTCGGGGCAACCATAGCAGCCGGCAGCCAACGATGGATCGGCATAATGGCCGCCTTGCCAATCCCGAATACACACATTGCGAATAACAAAGCGATCTGCCCTTGACCGAACCCATTCTCACCGATGGCATCTTTAAAAACACCTCCGGGTTGAAAACTGAGATTTCCGGTTTGGGTATAGATCCACACCATTGCCGGAAACAACAACCCCACCGATGTGGAAACCAGAATTCCAAGATAAACACGTCCACTGCGAACGGCTTCCGGTGAACCTTTATGTGTGACGAGAGGAAAGGTGCTGAGAGTCAGCATTTCGTAAAAAATAAACAATGTGAAGAGGTTTTCTGCAAATGCGATTCCCATCGCACCCGAAAGGGACAGTGCAAAACAAACGTAAAACCGGGTTTGATGTTTCTCTCCGTTTGCCCGCATGTATCCAACCGAATAAAGAGAATTCAAAATCCATAAGCCGGAAGCAATCAACGCATAAATCATCCCCAACGGTTCTACCCGGAAAGCAATCGACATGGAGGGAACAACATCGATCAACTTGAAATAAATCTCCTGACCATCAAGTAGCGGAGCAACCATGGATAGGACCGTCCCGAAAAGCACCAGAGCAGTGAAAAAGGTGATCGATTCCCTGAGATCAGGACGGCGCCGGGCAGCCGCAATCGCTAACGCGCCGATCAGCGGTATCAGGATCGTAAGCATCGGTAATGAACTCATGGCAATCCTCCCGATAACATCACCCTAGCCGCCTGCTCGGCCAAGCTCCCCGTCAGCATGGCATCGAAACCGAAATACAAGGATGCGGCAATGACAAGCAGTGTAGGCAGAAGCATACTTAGCGGAGCCTCTTGAACAGAACGTTCCGGATTTTCGGGAGCCACAAAATAGATCGTTTCGATAATTCTCCAGACATAAATTACGGCAAGAAGGGAACCGATCAGAATGACCACCGTTACGGGCCAGGCCCCGGCTTCAACAGCCCCGCGGATCAAATACCATTTACTGACAAATCCAGCCGTAAGTGGAAAACCGATCAAGCCGAATCCACCGGCAGTAAAAGCAGCCATGGTCCAAGGCATCTGCCTGCCCAGCCCCCTGAAATCAGACAGCATGTTGGCCCCGCACCGATAGGTCACGGCTCCAACCGCCATGAACATACCTCCCTTGATCAGTGCATGGTTAATGACATGAACAAGGGATCCCGCTATTCCCGCCTCATTGTTCAATGCCAGCCCAAGAACGATGTAACCCACTTGTGCGACACTCGAATAGGCCAGCATTTTCTTAATATTCTGCTGATAGATAGCCATTAAGGAACAGATCAACACCCCGGAACCGGCACAGATCATGATCAAGTCGCGAATGGAGACGAAATAGATTCTGTGGCCCGCATCCAAAACCGTAAAAACAAATCTGAAAAACATGTAGACGCCCACTTTAGTTGCGGTCGCAGCCAGAAGAGCAGAAACGGCGGAAGGAGCATAAGCGTAGGCATTGGGCAGCCAAAAATGCAGGGGAAACAAGGCCATTTTCAAACCCAGTCCAACCATGAGAAAAGCGGAAGCGACCATGACCGTTCGGTTCCTTGAAAAATCATCGAGCAACAACAGTTGTTCCCTCATATCCTGAAGGTTCAGGGTACCGGTGATCATGAGCAGATAACCAATACCCAGAAGAATGAAACTGGCTCCAATGCTTCCCTGAATTAAATAGCGGAAACTGGCAGTCAGAGCCCGTGGATCTCTTTCCTTTCCCATGGCGATCAGTGTGTAAATCGTCAGGGAACTAATCTCCAGAAGGACATATATATTAAACGCATCTCCGGTGACAAGAATCCCGAGAAGTCCGGTTATCGCCAGCATCCATATCGAATAAAAAAAATGAATCCGATCGCCGGGGATTTCGGAGGCAATGGATCTCCTGGCATAAACCGTTACTATGAAGAACATCAGGGAAACGACTAGAATGAAAATGATATTTAGCGGGTCGATTCTCAACTCAATCCCCCATTGGCGTGGCCAACTTCCGATAAAATAGCTGATATGTGAAGGAATCAATCCATCCTGAGTCTTTAACCCCTGAAGTTGGTGCAACAGGTAAAGCAACCGACCGGAACCGACAAAGACCAGAGAACTGATCATCGTAGTCCACAGCCAGGCAATGTGTTCCCATTTCAGAAAAATGGAAATCACCCCACCCATCAGAGGCAGGAGAATCAAAAGTACCGGGAGATGAAAATCGATCCAATTCATGATCTATCCATTTCCCGTTCACGTTCTCGAATCTCATCCTCCTCAACGGACCTAAAGGAACGCTGAATGTTGATTACCAAAGCCAGCGCAACGGCGAGAGTGCTGATGGAAACGACAATTGCAGTCAGAATCAAGACGTGGGGTAACGGATTATCATACAGTAGGTCCTCTTTGATCAGGATAGAGTGCCCTTCCCCTTCGTGATGTGCTTCGACTTGGTGAGTCAACTCTTTATCAACCCGATAGATCGGCGCGGTACCGCTCTCACCCTCTTTGGAGACAACGGCCATTGAAATATAAAAAAGGAAGATCCCGGTTTGAAACAAACTCAGGCAGATCGCCTGTTTTATCAGATTCCTTTTAGCAATAATTCCATAAAACCCGATCATCATCAATATGATGTAGATCCAGTAATTATAATATCCCAACCACTCCGGCATCTTGATCCTTTGTTCAAACTTCCGATTGAACCGAGTCCTCATCCGGTTCCGTAATCATATTAAAAATAATGATCATGACGGAGGCCACTGTGATGCCCACACCATATTCGACCAATGTCACTCCGATCACCTCCCCGAGCCCACCGCCGGTCTCCGGAATTATGCCCCTCCTCCAAAGCACTTCATAATCCAGGAATCTTCCCTGAAGAAACATCGTGGTAATCCCTGTCCCGGCATAAAGCAGCACCCCGAAACCGGCAAGGCATTCGGTAACTCTTTCCGGCAACACTCGACTCCCCTGTTTTTTTCCAAAAATCAGACAGTATAAAATAAAGGAAGCAGCCACAATAACGCCCCCTTGAAATCCTCCTCCAGGCCCTAACTCACCATGAGTAATGACATAGAGGCCGAACAGGAGAATAAACGGAATGGTGATTTTACAGACCACTCTTAAAACAACCTGATCTTTCATCGGTGATTCCCTTTCTTCCTGCCTATTCCGGTTCCGGTCCGGGACCCCTTTCGGGATAAAAGGAGCACCAGGCTCATTCCAGCCGTAAAGATGACAGCGGTCTCAAACAAAGTGTCGTAACCCCGATAGGCAGCTAGAAGCGTCGTCACGCTGTTCGGCACATGAGACGCAAAATCATCTCCCTTCTGCCAGGGAGCGATCCGAATATCCAGGGCTGAATCCAACTGGATAGTCAACCGATCGTTCACTGTTTTCTCCATCGTATCCGCTTTTTCTTCAAATTCGACCCAGGACTCCGCATCGACAGCAAACTGCCGATCATCGGGGCGATCGTATTTCCCAACCACCTGGTGAAGCAATGCCGCCACCCGGTGATGATGAATGACCGCATTAGGGTCTCCAAACTGGGGCATATCCAAGGTTCCATAAACCAACGCTCCTCCGGTCAGGACCACCGCACTCAGCGCGCGGAAATTGACTTTGGGTTCCCCTTCCCTTTTTTTCTCGTGACGACCGGTATAGACCATGGCTCCGAGAAGTAGAATTGTGGATATACCGGCGCCAACGGCTGCTTCAGTAAAAGCTACATCCATGGCATGCATGTTTGTCCAAACGAGAGCCATGACTAATCCATACAAACCAGAGAACGTGGCTGCCGCAAATAACGAAGGCGATTGAACGACAAATACGGCAATCAGCGTCAATAGCAGAAGCAGGAAACTGTCGATGATCAGGAGTCCGGTCACAGAAAAATCAAATCAGTTTGTTCGTTCAGTCTGCCCCTTCGAATCGGAGTCAGAGTTCTCATAAGGGCGAAGACCGTCAAGATAAGCGCCCTTGGTAATAGCATGAGTGGCCGTCGGAGAGGTGAACAGCATGAACAGCAGGATGAAGAACAATTTAAAAACAGTCGGCCAAAAGTCCGCAGCAAATTCCTTGGCTTGAAACATCAATCCTATCAAAATAAATGTAAGAGCAAAGGTGTCCACTTTTCCCGCCGGGTGAAGCCGAGTATAGAAATCCGGCATCCTGAGGAGACCGACCGCCCCCGTCAATGCTAGAAAAGCACCGGGAATAAAACACAAAATGGAAACAACGTCATTCCAGTCCATATCAGCAATCCAGTCTTTTTTTCTCAATAAATTTGAGGATGGTAATCGTAGAAATGTAATTCATCAGTGCATACAATAGAGCAATATCCAGAAAATCCGGTCTCTTACTAATCCATCCGAGTAAGGCCACAAAAACAACCGTTTTTGTTCCCATGGCATTCAATGCAAGAATCCGGTCATAGACCGTAGGCCCCAGATAGGCCCGAATCAGGACTAGAAAAATGCCGATCAGCAGAACAATACCCGTGACTATGAACATTCACTGGTTCCTTCCAGCCTAAGACATTTCCGGTGCATCACTCCATCTTTCAGTCCCTGGGCCGATTCGTTGCTGAGAGCATGTATCAACAGAGTTCTCTCATCAACAGAAACCGTAACTGTCCCGGGAGTCACGGTTATGGAGTTCGCGTAAACGGCCGTAGCAAAGCCCGTTTTAGTCCGATATTCCAGTCTGAACAAGTGCGGTTCAATGGGAAGCTGCGGATCCCAAACTCGACGGACCACATCTACATTTGCCTTCAACATTTCCCAATAAAGCCAAACGATATAGCCGGGAATTTCCTTGAACGATTCGATGGGATGCCCCTCCTTATCGATCAGCCCCATACGATGAGAAAACAAAGTGACTCCCAAACAGCACAAAATACCCAGGGCAACCAAATTGGGACTGGTTTGCCAGGAAAGTCCTGTCCAGAATAAGCCTAGAAAAATGAAAAGAGAGACATGCCGCATACCATCAAGGATTATTCAATCCAGCAACTCCTTAAACTTTTTGTGATCGGTTGTTGGTAGTTTGCAGACATAATCTTCACAGACATATGCCGTGGTTTTATTTCCGATTCGGCTCAGTGTCTTGAACAATTCCAAATGTCCGGAAAGGAATTCCTGTCCTTTTCCTCCATCCGCCAAAAGAAGAATTTTATTGGGAAGGTACATTGAATGAACGGCAGATAACATACTTCGGGTAGCCTTGTCGGAAACAGCACCCGCAAGAATAATCTGCTTTACCGGTCGTTTCATGAAGTTCAACGCGACGACCATCTGCGGCAATGCCCGAGGCTGTTTTTCAAGGTTACCCGCAAAAGTTTTCAAAGTCCGTTCCGCCCGACGTCGCCAATCGGCATTATCCAACATGTGCCCCAATCGGAGAAGATTCAAGGCGGCTACCGAATTCGGGGACGGTTCCGCACCGTCATAGTCCTCCTTCATTTTCAGCAGAATACTTGGGTCGTCTCCTGTCACGCTGAAATAAGCGCCCCCCTCTTTATCCAGAAAACGCTCATCCTGCTTCTTCTGAAGACGATAGGCCCAACGGAGCCATTCCACATCGAAATCCGCTTCATACAAATCCAGAAGCCCTTGAACCAGAAAAGCATAATCATCCAGAAATCCGCTTACATGGCTGGCTCCTTCCCGATAACTCCGGATCAATCGATCTTCACTCTCCACGAAGAGGTGTTTGCGAATGAACCCCGCAGCAGTTTGAGCGGCTTTGAGATAGTTCGGATCATTGAGAACCTGCGAAGCCCGGGCATAGGCTGAAATCATTAATCCATTCCATGCGGTAATGATTTTATCGTCCAGATGAGGTCTCGGCCGTTTGTTTCGGATCGTCAGCAGTTTTTTTGAAGCAGAGGCAAGCAATGCTTCTGTTTCCGGTAAAGAGTGACCGGTCTCCTTGGAGGTATCTTTGAGATCAGAAAAAATCTTCAACACGTTTTTGTCCGTCAGTTCACCATGGGGGTCACTTCCCCCAGGAATATTACCCTTGGATTTCACGCCATAGTATTTTTTGAAAACCTCTACTTCTTCGGAGGATAACGCAGCCTCAATCTCCTTCTCTTCCCATACATAAAAGGCCCCTTCCGCGTGATCCTTTTTCCCATGTTCAATAAGGCTGTCGGCATCTTCTGCGGAATAAAATCCGCCTTGGCTGTCCGTCAAATCACGAAGAACATAATCCAGAATGTCACGGGCCTGAACCTCCTGAAAATGATTCCCGGTTATCTGGTAAGCCTCAAGATATGCCATCGTCAGCTGCGCTTGATCGTAAAGCATTTTTTCAAAATGCGGAACGTGCCAGAAAGCATCCACTGAGTATCGATGAAATCCTCCCCCGAGATGGTCGTGCATTCCTCCCTTCGCCATCTTCTCCAAAGTGACTAAACTCATTACCAATGCATTTCGTCCCTTGTCGGTATCGGGATGCGACTGATGGTAGCGCAGTAAAAAATTGATATTCACCGGCCGGGGAAATTTAGGAGATCGGCTGAAGCCCCCTTCGCTGGAATCAAAGCCCTGGGCAATCTGATCATAGCATTTCTCAAAGATCGAGTCGTCTAAACCCGCATTTTCATCCACCTTCACCATGACATGTCCTCGAAGCTGTTCCAGAAAATGTTCTCCCTGCGATACAAGGTCTTTTTCCCGACTGAGCCAGAAAGTGTTCACCTGTTTGAGAACCGATAAAAACCCCGGTCTGCCGAATTTATCAGAAGGTGGAAAATAAGTTCCTCCGACAACGGGTTTCAGGTCGGGAGTCAGCCAGACACTCATCGGCCACCCGCCCCCTCCGGTTGTTGCCTGGACAAAAGCCATGTAGACTTTATCGACATCGGGACGTTCCTCTCGATCCACTTTGATATTCACGAAGTGCTCGTTCATGTATCGGGCGATTTCAGGATTCTCAAAGGATTCATGTTCCATAACATGACACCAATGGCAGGTGGAATACCCAACCGAAAGAAAGATCGGCTTGTTTTCCTTCTGGGCTTTCTCGAATGCCTCTTCCCCCCAGGGATACCAGTCAACTGGATTCTTGGCATGTTGAAGCAGGTAGGGAGATTTTTCAGCCGCCAATCGATTTGAAGTCACAATGTATCCTGTTGCTTTCTCTAGTTTCGATTTCGTTTCGGATTTTTCGTCGGTTGGTTTTTCAGACCGGATCATCATGACCACGGCAAGAGTCACGAATAATACCAAACCGTAATACCATGGTTTTCTGTAGCGTATTTTTGACTTCATGATGGGGGGGAGGCAGGAACTGTTTCCGACAGTTGATCCAAGGCATTCTCCTCAAGCACCCCGCGCGCTCTCGGAAACATAAGAACGCCTTCGATAATCATCCAAACCTCAAGAGCGATGGTTAATAGACCAATGGTGACCAGCACCCAATCCCCGGTACCAACCCAACCTGGAGAAACAAATAATTGGTGCAGCATCGCCCAGAGAGGCATAATCAACATGAAAACCATTGGCAGTATAATAAACCAGACCGGCTTCTTTCGGCGCCAAAGGTAAAAGGAGATCACCATGAACGAAAGGCCTGCCAGCAATTGGTTGGTCGCTCCAAAAAGGGGCCATAAGATCAATCCTCCCTTCCCGGCATTTGCAAAGGTCCATTCCGATCCGGTCGGAGGCACCGCGGCCATGCTCATGGCCGTCAGCACAGCAATACAGGTTGCCGCATGTCGATTCTCAAATATCTTGAGTGGTTTCAGAGCGGGTATGGAGCTAAGAATGCCAGCAAGTTCCTGGACGACGTATCGTTGCAAGCGACAGGCAGTATCCAGAGTGGTTGCAGCAAAGGAGGCCACAAAGACTCCCATCAGGGCGGTAGCTGTCGCAGCGGGAATACCAAGTGCTTTCAGAAAATTTCCGGCACCATCCACAAACGCCCCCACTTTTGCACCGAGAGATCCGGCCGCCCCCCAAGAGACATACCGGGACTCCCAGGCGGCACTACCGGTCAGGATATCACCACTCTCACCCGATATTCCGAGTCCGAGTCCAGCGACACAGGCCAAAATAACCAAGATGGCCAGGAAAGCTTCTGTGAGCATGGAGCCATAACCGATGAACCTCGCATCCTCCTCGTTCTGGACTTGTTTGCTGGAAGTTCCGCTGCTGACCATACAATGAAATCCACTGATTGCCCCGCAGGCAATCGTAATGAAGAGAAAGGGAAAAATCATTGGAGCCCCTTCGGGATGCCATTTTACCATTGGAGCGGCAATTTCGAGAGACGGCCGAACTCCATCTTCCAAGGGAGCCCCTCCGAAGAAGGCAGCGACCGCCAGGCCAACGACAATAAGGCCCAGAGCAGAAAGCAATTGAAGTGAATTGATGAAATCTCTGGGCTGCAGTAATGTCCACACTGGCAACACCGAAGCAACATAAGAGTATGCCAACAGAAGAACCACCCACTGCCAGATAGACCAGGCCGCCATGGCCATATTGATTTGCCCCAGCACCCCGACATTACCGAAAATCACCGTCAAATACATAATTCCCAACACGGCGAGAGAAGGCAACAGCAGTGAAGTGCCGTTTCTGTGTAAATAAATTCCCACGGCTACTGCGAGAGGGATTTGGATCATACAGGGAAATATGGCCGAAGGATATTGTTTGAAAACAGCCGCGATCACTAATCCGAATATGGCCAGCACGACCGTCAGGGCAAGAAAGAGCACAAAAAGGAACAGCAGTCGTACTCTTCGGTTCATGACTCGCCCCGCAATTTCACCGACGGTCTGCCCATTATTGCGTAAACTGACAACCAACGCTCCGAAATCGTGCACGGCTCCTATAAAGATGGAGCCGAAAATCACCCAAAGCAGCGCGGGCACCCATCCCCACATGATGGCAATGGCGGGCCCAACAATCGGTCCTGTCCCGGCAATCGACGTGAAATGATGCCCAAATACAACTGATTTCGAGGTAGGCACGTAATCAATACCATCCTTGAGACGGCAGGAAGGACACACTGTCTTGGCAGAAAGCCTGAAAATCTTACTTCCCAGCCACTTACCGTAGGTGTGATAGGCCGTTATAAAACCGACTCCGGCGATTACAGCTATGATTAAGACTTCCATTCTGGTTACGTGTCAGGCGACTATTCTACTCGACTTGCAATGTTAAGGAGCAGACAGCGAAGAAAGTAGTGTTCCCTTCGGGCTTTGTCCAGCCTCTTGGATGAATGATCTCCAATCAATATTCTGAAAACAAACCATGAATCAAGGGGATCGAAAACCTATATTTATCGCGGTTATCGGCGGCAGTGGCTCCGGAAAAACCTGGCTGGTGGAAAAATTGATCAAACGG
>DUCD01000265.1:0-3225 GCA_012959985.1 Verrucomicrobiales bacterium
AATCAGACCTATTTCAATCCTCGGAGCGAAAACTATGGGGATTTCTATCGGGTTGGGGCAGATTTCATACGATTCACCATGGAACTTCCCACCCGGTATCGGTGGATCGATTCATCCATTCTGAAAACCCAACCCGCATTGGATTCCTGATGCTTGATGGTTCCTATTTCGGAAATTGGAATACAGAAAACAATTTCCTAAGGGGCGCCTTATGTCTCCCGGAAGGCGGGTTAGCTTCCATGTGGGGGAGAAAACCAATTTGGAGATTCGAATCCCTGGCACAGGGATACCACTTAGGGGATGGGCTGATCCGAACAATGAGTGACCCAAAGCTGAGAAAACAGGCGAGTATCTGGCCTGCGATTCTGGGTGACCCAGCTCTGAGACTACACGTGACGCCGCCTCCCCAGGATCCGACATGGACCCTGTCTTCCGATGACAACTCAGGAATCCTGACATGGAAGCCATCGACCCGGAAACCACTGGGGTATTTCGTCTATGGCAGTTCCTCCGAAAATGGACCTTTTCAACGAATTCGGTCCGAACTGATCCGATCAACTTCCCTGAATTTACCGGGACCCGAAACGGCCCTCCAGCGACCGGAAGACCAAGGGGTAACTTATTATATGATACGTGCGGCAGAGTTGATTCATTCGGGCAGCGGCTCCTATACTAATCTCAGTCAGGGAGTTTTTGCTGGCCCTGTCCGCTGATCTGTGCAAATAAATCTAGTTTTGTTATTGAATTCAAACTTTTGGACCCATTTTTTGAAATATGTCAGGACATAGCAAGTGGTCAACCATCAAGCGCGCTAAAGGCGCATTAGACGCAAAACGGGGGAAAGTTTTCTCCAAATTAGCTCGCGAGGTCATGGTCGTGGCAAAAAACGGCGGTGCCGACCCCAACATGAATGCTTCCTTGAGAATGATTATTCTCAAATGTAAGGCTGCCAATATGCCTGCAGGGAACATCGAACGGGCGATTCAAAAGGGGGCCGGAGGTGGTGAAGGCGGCGATTTGCTGGAACAGACTTATGAAATCTATGCTCCCAATGGAATTGCGGTCCTGGCAAAAGTTACGACGGACAGCAAGAACCGGACGGCTTCGGAGTTGCGGCATATCATGAGTAAACACAATGCCAGCCTTGCGTCGACTGGGTCGGTATCCCGGCTGTTCCATCGAAAAGGCCAATTCATGGTCGCCCGGGATCAGGCAGAAGAGGACTCTTTGATGGAAATGGCTCTGGAAGCGGGAGCTGAAGATATTATCGGATCGGATGATGGTTTTGAAATCTTAACGGACCCGGAAAATTTCGAAGCCGTTCACAAGATTCTGGAAGAAAACGGCATTGCGGAGGAGTCCGCGGAAATCACCAGTCTGCCGGAATTATCAGTCCCCCTGGAAGAAGAAGATGCGGTCAATGCCATCAATAGTTTTATTGATGCCCTGGAAGATCACGATGATATCAATGATGTCTACCACAATGCAGAATTTCCTGAATGATGTTCGGTAATCGGTAGTCGGTAGTCGGTAGTCGGTAGTCGGTAGTCGGTAGTCGGTAGTCGGTAGTCGGTAATCGGTATTCGGTAGTCTTGAATTATTAAATTATGAGCACGTTGGATTCCTGGGCGATTCGTCAACTCCAACGATTGGCAGAGACCCTCATTCGTTTCCCTCGATGGTTCCTCTATCCGCAAATCCTGATTTTTCTGGTTTGTGTTATATATACGTTTCTGAATCTTGAATTCCTGACCGACCGAAATGAACTGGTTGGATCGGATAAAAAATACCACCGGATTTTCTTGGAATTCCGCGAGGAATTTCCCAACCGCGATGACATCGTAGCGGTGATTGAAAGCGACGACCCGAAGAAGAACCGGCAATTTGCAGAGCGCCTGGGAAGGCGATTGGGGCAGGAAACACAACTTTTCACTCATGTTCTATTTCAACAGACACCAAAGATTCTCGGTTCCAAATCGCTTTATCTTCTCCCTCCGGAAACCTTAGACAATCTGCGGAAGACCTTAGACGAATACCGTCCGTTCATAGACAATATCGCTGGAGCCACCAACCTGGTTTCGTTTTTCTCATCGATCAACCGACAATTCCGTAATACCTCACGTGAGAATCCTGAAGATGGAAATGATTTGATCGGGGTGCTTCCCTCCCTGCAACAAATCATCGGACAGGCACAAGCTGCGATTGAAAGATCCGGCATTCCTCCCTCACCCGGCGTCGCAGCATTGCTTGGGGGCGATGAAGAAGCGCAGCAACAAGCGTACATCACTTTCGATTCGGGCAGGATATTCCTGGTAACCGCTCAGGCATTAAGCGCGAAGACAGAATCAGGAGCAGTAAAGAAATTCAGAGAACTCATTGAACAGACAAGGAGCGAAGTTTCCGGTGTCAATGCCGGCATCACGGGAGAACCTGTCATCGAAAATGATGAGATGGTTCAATCGCAGAAGGATACCCTGAGAGCCAGCCTGATCGCTTTGGTATTGGTCGCGGTCATCTTTATATTCGGTTATCATGAAATGGGACGCCCCATCAAGGCAACCCTCAGTCTGGTCGTCGGACTCGGTTACACGATGGGCTACACCACTTTGGTGGTCGGACATCTGAACATCCTCACGATTACTTTTGCCCCGATTCTGATCGGACTGGCCATCGATTCAGGCGTGCATTTGGTGGCAAGATTTGAAGAAGAACTTTCCATGGGAAACGATCCGGAACGATCTGTATCCACAGCGATCGTTTATACCGGTCGCGGCATTCTGACCGGCAGTCTGACAACGGCAGGAGCCTTCATGGTTATGGCGTTTACTGAATTCAAGGGAATTCAGGAAATGGGTGTGATCACTGGAGGAGGAATGATTGTCTGCCTGATCCCGATGATGACTTTATTGCCAATAATGCTGCTGCGGGGAGAACAACGTCCAAAGAAAGCGATTCCGTTTAAGTCTTCTTCATTAGGAAAGAGGCTAGACCGATTGTGTGTCACTCGTCCGGCCATTATTCTGACAGTCGGTCTGGGAATGTGTGGATTGTCTCTGACGCAATTTGAAAAAGTCCATTTCGACTACAACCTGTTGAATATGCAGTCCACCGGACTACCTGCGGTTGTTTTTGAAGAAAAACTGATCGAATCAGCGAGCAAATCGGTGCCGCGTGAAAATATTTCAACACCAACGCTTGAGTCAAGTCTAGAACTAACCACCCCAT
>DUCD01000265.1:3235-18810 GCA_012959985.1 Verrucomicrobiales bacterium
ACAGCGGATGATATTCCTGAGGCAAAGAATCTGCTGGCACAATTGAACACCCTGTCAACGGTAGCATCGGTGGATTCGCTGATCGAGATACTACCAGAGAACCCGGAGCAAATATCAGAAGAAGAGGAATTAAAGACCCGTCAAATCAATCAAATCAAGAACGCCCTAAGGGATCTGAATTTTGAACCGATTGATGAATCTCCGGTAAGCACGGCAGCTCTGAGTCAGGTTCTTTACTCGCTTCAAGGATACTTTGGTCAAGCTGTTTCAGAAGTTCGAAGACAGGGAGATCAACCCTTGCTGGATCAATTAACTGAAATGAAAGAAGCCGTGATCCAACTCAGAAAAACAATCAATGGAAATCCTGAAATCGCCGCCATCCAATTAACACGATTTCGCAACGCACTCCTAGTGGATGTTCGTGAAACGCTTCTCCATTTGAAGAATCAGGATACCTCCTTTCCTTTACGTGGGGAGGATTTACCCAGCTTTTTACGCAGCCGGTTTATCGGGATAACCGGAAAGGTATTACTTCAGGTTTACCCAAAACAGAATATTTGGGAGAGGGACCACCAGGAACAATTTGTGAATGACCTACGCCATGTGGATCCTGAATCGACGGGAACTCCGTTTCAGTTCTTTGAATATACCACCCTGCTGAAAGTAAGTTATCAAATCGCGGCTGGCTACGCAGCTCTCGCCATGATCGTTCTGGTCTGGTTGAGGTTTCGTTCCTGGCAAGCTGTCATTGCTTCTTTCCTCCCGGTGGCAGCCGCCTCAATCTGGCTCCTCGGCATCATGGGCCTATTCGGGATTCCCTTCAATCCGGCCAACATTATGACTCTCCCCCTGGTCATCGGTATCGGCGTTACCAACGGGATTCATATCCTCAATCGCTTTACCGAGGAGAATTCACCTGAAATTCTTTCAACCAGTACGGGCAAAGCTGTCATCGTCTCCGGACTTACCACCGTTTCAGGTTTTGGCAGTCTCACTCTCGCGGAGCATCAGGGAATCGCCAGCTTGGGATATGTCATGTCGATCGGAGTCACTCTGTGCATGATCGCTGCATTGACCTGCCTCCCTTCCATCCTTACACTTTTTCAGAAATCACGGAATAAAACCGACTGAATTGTGAAACAACACTCACAAGAACACATAAAAAAAACCCAGTGACAACGATACAAGGACCGTCATCACTGAGTGGGAGGAACCGAGGTAAAGAGACCTCAACTAACTGATTTAAGGCTAGTGGCAACAAGTCGAAAAGTCAATTCTTAAAGTGGTCTGAAAACGGGGTATAAAGTGCTTGTAAGTACGTAAACCTCACCTAAATACTGATATCTTTATCGTTACAGTAGTGTGAATAACTTTTTGTGAATTTATTTATTTCAGCCTTAAACGGCATTGGTTTTATCACTGTCATCACCGCAATTTGTCCGGAGGCAATGTCGAAGGGAGGCGACGGAAAGGATTGGGAGGTGATCGAACCGTCGGAATCCATACGTTTCAGAACCTCCGGGGAGCAAAAGACGATCGGGCCCTTTTATAAATTCGAAGAGGGCTCAGAATCCAGAATGTGGGCGATCCCCCCCCTTCTCTCCCATGAGACATGGAAAGGTGTGGAAGCCGAAGAGTGGGATATACTTTATCCGTTGGTGACCTATGATCGATTCGGGTCAGAATTCAGGCTGCAACTATTCCAATCGTTCAGCTTTTCAGGTGGCATCAATCAGGAATCAGAGAGGACCAAACGACTGACTCTGTTTCCCTTCTATTTTCAGCAGAGGTCGGAGAAAGCAGACAATAATTATACGGCCTTATTCCCCATATACGGCCATTTGGAGAATCGGTTCTTCAGAAAGGAAATAGATTTCCTTCTTTTTCCGCTCTATCTGCGCAGCGAGAAATCGGCTTTTGAAACCAGAAACTTCCTTTATCCTTTTTTTCATACCCGGCGTGGAAAGCACACGCGCGGTTTTCAATTCTGGCCGTTGTTCGGGTGGGAGAACAAGGAAATCTCTACCGGGCGAAATATCCTGAAGGAAGAGGTCACGGAACCCGGGTATCGAAAGTCATTCATTTTTTGGCCATTCTATTTCAGGAATGAACTCGATCTCGGAGGGGCCAACCCGATAAACGAACGAATGATCCTGCCGTTGTATCGCCAATCCCTCTCTCCGGCTAGAGACGAGTATTCTTTTCTGTGGCCTCTGGGACATTACGTTGTGGATCGTGAAAAAGACTATGTAGAGTGGGGGTTCCCCTGGCCTGTTGTCGAATTTGCGCGTGGCAGCGGTAAGACGTCGAACCGGATCTGGCCTCTCTTCGGAAATCGAAAAACTGCAAATCGCGAAAATCAGTTCACCCTTGGCCCCCTTTACCGTAAGAACAAACGGACGACTGAAGAAGGTCAGACCGAAAGAAGCCGCGTTCTTTTCTTTCTTTATTCAGATACCCGGGAAACCGACTTGGAAACCGGGAACCGCAGATCCCAGCGGACTGATCTATGGCCTTTGTTCACGGCTGAGAAAAACTCCCAGGGACAGGAATTTTTTCAGTTTCCCGCCCCTTTGGAACCACTCCTTCCGGGAAACACGAGTATCAAACGAAACTTTTCTCCTCTGTGGTCTATCTGGCGACGGGAATCCGATCCGGTCAATCAGACTTCCCGACAGTCATTTCTATGGAACCTCTACCGAAAAGAGACGGTGAGAGATCAAACAAAAATCTCGCTATTCATGGGACTTTTTCAGTATGAATCCAGTGCCGATCAAAGGGAATGGCGCGTCTTCCATCTTCCGCCAATCCGATCAAAGATAAGACCATAGCAGGGATCCATGTTTCGAAGCCTAGGAGAAATCCTGATTCTTTTTCAGCAGGTTGTGCGAGCGCTGCCTCTGGCGGTTCGGCATTCCGGAAAAATCCTGACTCAATTTTACGAAATCGGGAATGCCAGCCTTCTGATGGCCTGTGTGTTGTCCATGTTTATCGGGGGAGTTCTGGCTCTGCAGACGGGCCCGGTCCTTGCCAATCAGGGTTTGTCGGGATCAATCGGAGGACTGGTGGGGCTTTCCATGTGCAAGGAATTGGCACCTGTGATGATGGCCATGCTGACAGCCGGGCGAATCGGTTCAGCCATGGCGGCTGAAATCGGATCTATGAAGGTCTATCAGGAGATCGATGCCTTGATCACGATGAACATCAATCCGGTCCACTACCTGGTGCTTCCCCGAATGATCGCCATCACGTTGGCATTACCGATGCTGGTGGTTTTTGCCATCTTGGCGGGCTGGTTCGGCGGCGCTCTGGTTTCGGTTGGCAGCAGTGAGATTGGAATCAGTTTTGCCGTCTACTTCAACAACCTCAGGGAATTGGTTGATTCAGGCGATGTATTGAATGGAATCATCAAAGGAGCCGTATTCGGTATCATTATTGGAACCGTCTCGTGCCACCAGGGACTAAAGACGACGGGAGGTCCCCGAGGAATCGGTCACGCAGTGACCCGGGCCGTTGTCAACTCTCTCGCGTTGATTCTAATTCTGGATTACTTTTTAACCCGAATCCTATTGTTCTGGGACTGAATGAATACCGCAGCTCAATTCACCCCTCTGTCCGGGGACACAAACACCTCGCTCCCAGGCGTCAGAATCCAAGTTGAGAATCTCAAGAAATCTCTGGGGGGTATGGAAATCCTGAGAGGTCTGAGTTTTGAAGTCGAAGCCGGTGAAATTTTCGTCATCATGGGTCCCAGCGGCAGTGGGAAAAGCGTCCTGTTGCGACATTTGATTGGGCTGGAATCGCCTGACCATGGACGCATCCTGGTCAACGGCCACTCGATAGAATCGCCGGAAGTTCGATCGCAGTACCGCATGGCCATGGTATTCCAATCCGGAGCCTTGCTGAACTCATTGACGGTCCAGGAAAACGTCGGAATCTATCTGAAGGAACATCGACTCCAGACTCCGAACGAAATCCAGAAGACCGTCGATGAAAAACTGAAACTGGTTGGATTAACGGATATCGGTCACCGCTACCCTTCTGAATTGTCGGGAGGTATGCGTAAGCGAGTTGCTATTGCCCGGTCACTGGTCATTGAACCGCAACTGATTCTTTATGATGAACCCACCAGTGAGCTGGATCCCCAGTCCAGCGGGACGATTGGAAAAGAAATTTTAAGTTTGAAGCATCGCATAGAAGTAACGTCCATTGTCGTGAGTCATGATCCGGAATTAGCCATAGGGATTGCTGATCGGATCGCGGTCATTAATGAAGGGCAAATCATTTTCATCGGCACTACCTCGGAATTCAAACAAACCAAAGACCCGATGATTCACAGACTCCTGTATTCAGATTTCAAACCATAACTCGAAGCTATGAAAAACTCACTGGAAACAAAACTGGGTATCTTCGTTGCCCTGACTCTGCTCGCTTTCATTTTTCTAATGGAAATTGCCGGAAGCCCCAACCTCTTCAAAAAAAGTTATTTGTTGAAAGGGAGGTTCAGCAATGTTCACGAATTGAAAACCGGGGACGCGGTAAAAATGGCCGGTGTGAACATCGGCACGGTGAAGGACATTCAGATTGCGGGCAATCAAGTGGAAGTATCAATGAATATCCACCGGGACACACCGGTGCCCTCCGACAGTATCGCCGTCATTCAGTTCGCCGGTCTGATGGGTCAGAATTATGTCACCTTCACCCTGGGCACCTCTCAATCCCCTGGACTGGAACCGGAAAGTCTGGTCACCACAGCGGATCGTCCCGACTTAAACAACTTCATGGCACGACTCGATAATGTAGCGGTCGGTATTGAGAACCTGACTCAGAATTTGACGGGAGATTCCATCAACAACATCCTTGGGCCGCTAACCGACTTTATTCGTGACAACAGTTCGAAGATCAGTGGCATCGTAGAAAACATGGAAACCATTTCGGAAAGAATCCGTGAGGGAGAAGGAACGGTCGGGCGACTGGTCAACGAAGACGATCTGTATGAAACCGCGATGAATTCCATCACCGATCTTCAGGAGACGGCTTCTGAACTTCGCACCATGATGCAGCAAGCCAAAGGACTGATCGGCAATATTGAACAAGGAAAAGGAACGCTCGGGAAATTAGCCCAGGATGAATCCCTTTATCGAGAAACAACCGATGCCATGCTGAACCTCAAGGAAATCCTTGCCAAGATCAACAACGGCGAGGGAACGGTCGGGGAACTGGTCAATGATAAGAGCTTATACCGAAATGCTAAAATGACGCTGCAGAAAGTGGACACAGCAACAGAAGTGCTCGAAGACCAGGGTCCCTTAACCGTGATTGGGACGATAGCCGGATCATTATTCTGATTTCGTGTTCACTTTTGGATATTGAATGCCCGCGAAACACACGAAATGACGCTAAGGAAATCGGGATTAAGCATCGAGTTCTGATTGCGAGCTTTGAAGTTTCCTGCAGAAAGACGAAACCAGCACACAAACCACTGTTCCGATCATGGTAAACCAGGGCCAGGCAATTTGATCGGAAGCTCCTATCGAGATTCCGATCATGCAGAGGAACGAGGCCGACATGCCCATTAAAACGGGAGCGGCGGAACCTTTGCGGTAGATCAGGACCAGCAGCATCGCTCCAAGCATCGCTCCACTGGTAAGCCCGGCCAGTTTGAAGGCGGCATTCAATACAAATTCCAATTCCCGGCTTAGATACGCCACCAGAACCAGTACCCCCCCCCAGAACAATGTCGTCCAACGACTGAGTTTAAAGTAGAACAATTCTCCCCGTTGTTTACGATCGAACGGTTTGAAAAAATCCATAACGGAAACGGAGGCCAGAGCCGATAAGGCGGAACTGACGGATGACATCGCCGCGGACAGGATGCCGACAATCAGGACGCCTTTGAATCCGGAGGGCATTTCCGTGAGAATAAAAATGGGGAAGATATAATCGTTCTTCGTGAAGTTTTCGGTTTCAGGTAATGGGATTTTCAATGGATGTTGTCCATAAAAGTACCAGAGAGAAGTTCCGACTAAAAGGAACAGTAACATTACCGGGAGAATCAACGCTGCGCTCAGCCACAGTGCTTTGCGACCGTCATTTTCGGTACGGCAGGTTAGGACCCGCTGGACAATCAACTGATCGACACCATGGGATGAAGCAACATGGAAAGTCGCTCCGATAATCCCCATCCAGACATTGTAAGGCATGCCATTCTCGGGCATGGTCAGGGAAAAATCCAGGGAAAGCCAATCCAACTTCCCGGCTCTTCCTCCCTCACGTATCATCCCTGATAAGCCTTCGTCCATCTGACCGTTGATGAAATACAAGGCAAAGGCCCCTCCGAAAATCAGGATGAAAAACTGCATCGCATCCGTCCAGATCACGGCCTTGATTCCTCCGATGTAGGTGTAGACCAACGAGAGAATCACGAACAAATAGATTGAGGAGAGGATGCTCAGGTCAAGCATCAGTTGAATGGGAATGCAGGTGATATAAACCCGCACGCCGGCAGCAAGTGTTCCACTGATCAGGAAAAAACCGCCGGCAAGTCGTCGAACTGAAATACCGAATGCATCCGAGAATAACTGATAGGGTGAGTAAACCTCTTTTTTGAAGTAAAGCGGCACCATGACAACGGCCAGAATCAACCTTGCAATGACATAACCGATGATGATCTGGATGAAGGAAAGATCCCCGGCATAAGCAACCGCGGGAATACCGAGAAAAGTCAAAGCGCTGGTCTCGGTCGCCAGAATGGAAAAGCTGACTCCCCACCAGGGGATGTTGCGGTTACCCAGAAAATAATCCTTTGTGGAATTCTGACCTTTCCCAAAGTGAAAACCAAGTCCGATGACAACAGAAAGGTAGAGGAAAATAATGACCCAATCAGCGGTCTGCAACCAGGAACCGGCCTCGCTCGAATCCATATCGGTAAAAATATTTGTTCAACAAATTGAGATCGAGGAAGCCTCTGTGGAGGCAATGATGGATTTCACGGCGGCCAGGGATTGTTCAGAAAAACGGTCAAGGTCGGCTGGGTCAATAACGGTATCTGTTGGGAAAGCGTCCGCAGCGGAATGCATCAAGGCTCGAACAGAAAAATGCGCATAGTGAACCAGTCCCTGGCAGACCGGCTTGGAATAAACTGCCAAGCTGATTCCGTGCACAATCAGATGCCAACCAAACGCATCCTTACGATCCACTGCCTTGAGGTATCGTTGGATGCAGCGTTGTTCCTTCAGGGACTCAAGTTGTTTCAGCCTCGATTTACCGATCCGTTCGCTGTTTCGCGCAAAAAGCTGAAAGAGAGGTTCTTCCGTAAGACTTAAGTCGAGATCGATCAATTCACGGACTCTGGAATGGGCAGCGTGACAATACGCCTGGTAAAGGATGGGCAGTTCCAAAGGCAAAAGCACGTCCCGATGATATTGCTTAAGAAAAGATTGAAAGGTGTCGGGCCCGTCGACGGAGGTTCCCATCAAAGCGCGTGCTAGAAGCGACATGCTGGAGAGAACATTTTCACTTCCCGAATGGGCAAGGATCGGATGATCCGCTTCGGTAAGCTCAAGGACGGTGAGGTCCTGTTTGTTCTGGTTCTCAAGCATCTTACACCAGCCATAAGGCGGTGAACATTGTACAGGTTCATTACCATTTGCCAACGTTAAAATAAGATCCTATTTTGCGTGCTTGAGCGAAACTAGATACTCAATCAGGTCCACAAATTCATCCGTGGTCATCGTCTGCTGCAAGCCAATCGGCATGATCGAGGTTTGCTGCATTTCTCTGTTGACAATGGTCGATTTTGAATAAGACGAAACGATACCACCAACGGCTTTCAATGTCAGCTCGTCTTTGGTTTCACTGATAATGATTCCATACGCTTCGTCCCCGTACTTCAATTCAACCACAACGGCTTCATAACCAAAAGATACACCGGCGTTGGGATCGAGAATGGATTCATAGAGAGCTTCGGGCGCAAGTTTAGCTCCGATTTCCGATAGGTCCGGACCGAAATCTGTCCCTCGTCCATTGACACGGTGGCATGTGGCACAAACCGTCTCGGCATTGAAGAATACCGATTCGCCATTTTGAATATTCCCTTTGCGTTGGACAAGTTTCGAGATGGGAGGGAGCCGCACAGAATCACGAGCGGATGGTGCTGGAAAAATCAACCGGGCGCGGGCGCGCAATTCTTTCCAGCGAACATTTCTCAATGCTTCCCCAGCTGTGAAGGCAAGCGAAACAGGGAGCTCGTCCGCTTCAGCCAGCTTCAATAGGATTTCTGTACCGGATTGGGTGTTTACCAAGGCAATCACAGCCGCCTTTCGGATCCGGTTTCCATCCGATTTCTTCGACAGCTGCGGAACAATCAACGGAATCAGTTTTTTATCCCCAACATGGCTAATGACCATCAATAAGGCACCAACCTGCGCCTCCCCCGCAGATGCCAGGCTGGATCGAATCAGGTCCTGATCACCTGATTGAAGAATCAATCGTATCGCTTCCACCGAAGAGGAATCATTCGGATGTTGAATCGCGTATTTCAATAAGATCGGGTTTTCATCGGACAGTTTGAATTGTCTGACAAGTTCCACAAAGGTCGGGGTGCCCTCCACTTTCCGCAGTATTTTTTTTACAGCGGCAAGCAATGACGGTGACTGGGTCACGTCCATTCCTTTAAGCCGTTGCAGAGCCTCAATGGCGATAGCAGTGCGATCTATTTCGGAACGGGGCTTATCGAAATCTGAATCGGACGGTTGTTGTGCCTGACATGCAAATAGACAGGACTCAAAAACAATAACTATCAGCAGCAGAATTCCCAAGTGCTGTCTACAGCTATATTCAAAACCAGGTGAATTCACAGGATGCGTATATTCAATGTTGTTAATCCGATGCATCAATGAATGAAACAAATCGGTAGGGCGTGCTGTCCCAGCGCGCCGCTTGATTACTGACGTCATTGGACATTTATTTACGGCGCGCTGGCACAGCACGCCCCACCTAAAAATTCGTGGATTAATTTGATATCAATTTGATCAAGGCCGCTTCCTTTTCAGGGCCGGTCAGGAAGTCAAGAGATCGTATATAGCGGAGACGATCGGATTCAGAAGTCGCCCCATCCAGGATTAACTGCACGAGATACCCCGGTGTCTTTGATGCTCGACTTCGCCAGACGATGTCCCGCCCAGCAGCCGTCTTCCAATCTTCGCCTACTCTATTCAGCCATGATCCAAAACAGGCGTCCTCTTTTCCAGACGCAGCAATACCGAGCGCTTCGAGATACCACCGATCTCCGGGTTCATACCGCATCGCCAACTCAGTCCAAAGTTGTGCTGATTCATTCGAATCAATCTGTCGCAGAGAAAGGACACACTCCCTCAGAACTTGAGCAGAAGGATCCTCAACCAAACGCTTTATCAATGGCAGGAGATCTTTTTTGAACTGCTTGGCAATCCGCAGTGCAGTGATCCGAATATCGGAATCGGCATCGTTCAATGCTTTGTCAATGTAGCCTTCGGAGACAATGCTCGAATGGCTGTTTTCGGTTTCCTGTTTTCGGGCCAATAGATGTAACGCACGGGCACGCAACCTTGGATCGGAATCATTGCTAAACATCTGAGTCAATTCGGATTGAGCCTTGACCCCGAACTTCTCCAGGGCCGTCCATGCCAGAAATCGAGTCGCCAGATTGGGTGATTTGAATGCCCGCATGGCATCTTCAACTGTTTTCAGATCCATTCCTGGTACTTGGAGTTTATGCCCAACCGGCGCCACACGATAAACGCGTCCGCGAATGTTGTTTGCATCATTGTCGGCCATGTTGTGTCCTCCGACTCCAGCGTCATACCAATCCGAGATGAATAGCGACCCATCCGGAGCAATGCACACATCCGACGGACGAAACCATTGGTCGCTGCCTTTCAGGATATCGTCGATATCGGCCTGATACCCTGCCCCTTTATTTTGGACGGGATAGGCACGGACCACGTTGTGACCCGGTTCGCAATGAATCATCTGGTTTTGAAATCCGGCAGGGAGCAGGTCACCTTCGTAAACCAGTATTCCGGTGGGAGACCCGGCACCGGTCTGGAGAAGGTTAGGCACCACACCTGGATCGTTTTGATGCCAATGACGACTTGGGATATCTTTTTCGAGGTTGGTTCGGGACGAACGCCATCCAGCTCCAGTGATTTCATCCCGATATCCATAATTTCCATGTTCCATGACATAGTTAATCCGGACGCCTCGATTTCCGTCATCGTCATTATCCGACTGCCAGAGGGTTCCAAATGAATCTACCGCCACCTCATAATTATTCCTGAAATTATGGGCGAGCATTTCGAATCCGCTCAGGTCGAAATTGCATCGGAAAACGAGCCCCTGACGATACGGCTGCCCTCCGGTCTTAACCTGATTTCCGGCAGTATCGATAACAGGGCGACCATCACCGTAAAGGATCTGTCGTCCCTCATTTCCCATGTTGAAGTAGAGGCGACCATCCGGACCGAAAGTGAATGCGTGGACTCCATGATCGTGTTGAACCCCTGAAATCCCGGTAAACAGAATTTCCTTCTTATCGGGTTTGTCATCGCCATCACTATCCGTAAACAGGAATACGTTGGGGGAACAGGAAACAATCACCCGATTGCCGAGCACACAGATTCCCAGGGCCGAGTTGATGCTCGGATCCTGATAATAGGTTTTGGCAACATCCGCCTTACCATCGTGATCAGTATCTTCAAGAATGACGATTCGATCTCCCTTGGACTTATTATTGTTCCATCGTCGGTAATTCACCCCTTCTGTCAGCCAGACCCGGCCACGGGAATCAATATCCAGATTTGTAGGATTAAGCACCATGGGTTCAGATGCAAACAAGGTTACCTCAAGACCTTCGGCCACATCAAAACGTTCAAGAGATTCAGCAGGAGACAACGGGCCTTTTTTCTGGGCCTGTGACTCAGGCGACATTAACCACAATGAAAGGCATGCCGAGAATAACAGTCTCCATTTCATTATCGGGCATCCGGAAATCAACAGTGCAGATCGTTTCATAATATTGGGTAGCTATTTACGAAAGTCAGGCTTACGCGACAATCCATTGGCTGTCAAAAGGATTCATGGATAAGCGACAGGCATTAACCAAGGGAGTAATAGCGTAAAAAGAGAAGGTGTCAGGAAACAATGATCCCTTACCTGAATGTCAGAAGGGCTCGGTATCAGCGCGTCATTTTGCTTCAACCCACTTCCAACGGCGTGCTGGGCAGTACCGCCCCACTGCCTTTCGGTTAAGGGTTTTTCGTAGATGTTTTAAACACCATCATCCCTGAAGCTGGCCGCGCCGAGGCCGGAATATGAAGAAATGAATACCGATTTCAATGATCCGGGGTCGACGCCCCCAGCTTCAGGGGTGCCTAATTCCACAACCTATGGCAATGCGACACGCCCTACCAATCCTTAATGTGCCCTGACGAAAGCTTCGATTTGATTTGATTTATATGAGCCATTATGGCTCACTTTCTCAAACCGGTTCACTCCTTCATATAGTGCCATTATGTCCCTTTTACACCTTTTCATCCTCTTCCTGATTTAGCATTAAAATCCTTAAGCATTTTAATATAAGATACTTACAACTCACAAATCAAAGGCGTAGTTGATGGCATACCTAAAGCTTAAGTATAAGTCGGTTGGTGGATAAGAAACAGAATTTACAAACAACTGAAAATAGAAAGGAAAACATTATGTGGTTAATCAAAAGACAAAATGAAAAGGGAAATGAAGGACTGACACCGTTTGGGCAATTTGGCTCCATACTGGATGAATTCGATCGACTGTTCGAAACCCCGTTGAGTGGAAGGAACAGAACGGAACGAACCGGAAAATGGATTCCAACGATGGAGGTCGTGGACGAGGAAAACGAAATCCGGGTGGAAACGGAGCTGCCGGGATTGAAGAAAGAAGACATTTCCATCGACCTGCACGATGGAGTGCTGAGTATCTCCGGAAAGCGTAAGCAGGAAAACGAAAACAAAAAGGGATCCTCGGTCAGAACCGAAAGGTATTATGGAGAATTCCAACGGTCAGTCAGTCTATCGACGGAAATCGATGTGGAAAAAGTTGACGCCGAATTCAAAGACGGACTGCTCAAGGTACATTTACCGAAAGCCGTATCGGTTAAACCGAAACAAATTGATATCAAGCTGAAGTAACAACAGGTCTTCAAACAGCAAACCCGGGAGAGATCTCCCGGGTTTTTTTGTGTCTGAAGGTATACGATGAACGAATATCAGGAGATTTCAGAAGCCACCAAATCTCCGACTTCAGAAGTGGAATACCCCATTTTCCGAGCCGCAAGGCTCTTGATTTTTTCCCGGGTAATCTTGATGACAGCATTTTCGATCGTTGTGGCCGCCTCGGACTCACCGATATATTCCAGCATCATGGCGCCGGATACAATGGCGGCCAAGGGATTGATGACTCCCTGGCCGGTGTATTTGGGAGCGCTTCCGCCGATCGGCTCAAACATGCTGGTTCCTTCCGGGTTGATGTTGCCACCGGCGGCAATCCCCATTCCGCCCTGCACCATCGCTCCGAGATCGGTGATGATATCGCCGAACATATTGTCGGTGACAATGACATCGAACCATTCCGGATTCTTGACGAACCACATTGTGGTCGCATCCACATGGGCATATTCTCTTTTAATTTCAGGAAAATCCTTTTTACCAACCTCGTGAAACGCCCGCTCCCACAGATCAAAAGCATAGGTCAGGACGTTGGTTTTCCCACATAGAGTCAGTGTTTTGTCCTTGTTCCGCTTCCGGGTGTATTCGAAAGCATATCGAAGGCAGCGCTCAACCCCTCTACGGGTATTGATGCTTTCCTGAACAGCAATTTCATGAGGGGTACCTTTGAAGACAAATCCACCGGATCCGGTGTAAAGCCCTTCATTATTTTCGCGCACCACCACAAAATCAATGTCATCCGGTCCCTTATCCTTCAATGGACAGAATCTTTCATCATAGAGGCGGACAGGCCTAAGATTAATATACTGCTCCAATTCGAAGCGGAGGCGGAGCAGGATGCCTTTTTCCAGAATACCTGGTTTGACATCTGGATGACCAATAGCGCCCAGCAAAATGGCAGGAAACTTGCGAAGGTCTTCGACAGCGCTATCCGGCAACGCTTCATTCGTTTTTAAATAGCGCTCACCTCCAAGGTCGAAATCGGTGAAATTCAACTTAAAATCGAATTTTGCGGCGACGACTTCCAACACCTTTATATTTTCACGAGTCACCTCAGGGCCGGTGCCATCACCGCCCATCACTGCAATATCATAGCTTTTCATCTCAGATTCTGTCTTCCGAAACACTGTATTCACATTTCGAAGTGCCGAATGCTAAAGATTCTCTGCATGGTTTCAATTGATTTCTTGTTTTTTCCTCACCTTGGAGGGGGGCCAATCAGGAAATGGGAATTCAGCAATCTTGACGAAGATGCCTGATTTCCTTATAGAAGAGACGAACCACCGATCTTGAATCAGGCACCTCTATGGCAGATAAAGCCAAAACCCCCAAGCTGTTAAGCAATGTCGACATTTTTTCGAGTCTGAGCGAATCAGAATTAAAGAAAATTGTTGATATTGCAGAAATCGACACACATGAGCCGGAAAAAATCGTTTTTCGTCAAGGCGATCCCAGCGACAGCTTTCGCATAGTCCAATCGGGGAAATTCGAGATCTATCTGTGGGATAAACTACTGAAGATTGAGCGCCCCATCGCCATCCTGCAACCCGGAGATATTTTCGGGGAAATGGGCTTACTGACGGGAGATCCCCGATCGGCATTCGTTCGAAGCAAAACAAAGGGAGAAACCGTCCGCATTCAGAGGGAACCGTTCATCAAGATCATGAACGACTATCCGAAGATCTGCCTGGCCCTGGCACAGACCTTGGTCCATCGACTGAATTCGGCGAATAAGGCGCGGCGTATTCCCTATGAAAACCTTGCGAGCTTTAATCCGGAAACAAAGATCATCAAGCTGCTTCCGCTTCAGGTTATTCTGAGACATCAGACCGTGGTTCTGAAAAAGGAAAAAGATACCGTCACCGTCGGAATGGTGAATCCATCCGACTTGGTCGCCCGGAATACCGTCGCTGAGTTTCTCGGCAAATACGAATTGGAATGGGTCTGCATCTCGCAACCGGATTTTGAGATTTTCCGGGACAAGAAACTAAGAGAACTGGCCACTGAAGCAGCCACGGCCACCGACGAGGATGTGAAGGAAATCCACTATGAAACCTCCCAACCAATGGAATCCGAGGCGGCCTCTTCCACCGCCCTCATGATGGATGAGTTCGTGGCCCGTGCCATTGATGCCGCGGCAAGCGATTTGCATCTGGAACCGGGTCCCGCGGGTGTTGCCATTCGAGCCCGGATAGACGGCCGTCTGGTGGAACTATCTCCCAATATTACCATCGAGGATTACACGCCTCTTGTTTCCCGTTTTAAAGTCCTTGCAGACTTGGACATCACTGAAAAGCGCATGCCGCAGGACGGCTCGGTTCGGGCCAGATACGGGAAACGTCAGATTGATATGCGTCTTTCGACCTTGCCCACACCTCGAGGGGAATCTGTTGTTTGTCGATTATTAGATCCCCATCAGCAGAAGCTGGATCTGAAAACCCTGATCGTCGAGGAAAACCTTGCGAATATGGTTTACGAGATGTTTATGGAGCCCTCCGGTCTGATGCTGGTTACCGGTCCAACCGGCGCGGGTAAGACAACGACACTCTACGCAGGGATTCATAACCGAATGGAACGATTCCCCACCAGTAAACTGGTAACAGCCGAAGACCCAATCGAATATGAATTCGGCGGGGCAACCCAAGTTCAGGTCAATGATGTTGTCGGCCTGAATTATGCGACCATTCTAAGAAGTCTGTTGAGGCAGGATCCTGATTCCGTGCTTGTGGGAGAGATGCGGGATAAAGCTTCCATGGAAATCGCCATGGAAGCCTCCCTCACCGGCCACTTCGTCATGAGCAGCCTTCACACCAACAATGTGTTTGAAACGGTCACCCGTCTCAAACAGAGAGGAATGGAGCCCTACCTTATAGCCTCGGCATTGAAGGGAGTCATCAGTCAGCGTTTGGTCGCCCGTTTGTGCAGCGCCTGTTCAACAAAAGCAGTTCCGAGCGATGAGATCATCGAAAAACTCATCAACCGTGGGATTGTTGAGCAGGACGAAGCAGTGGAATACTGGAGGGCGCCCGGCTGCAGCCATTGCCGCATGTCCGGAAGAAAAGGTCGTCTGGGGTTGTATGAAATCCTGAAGATGACTCCGACTTTAAGTCTCGCGATCGAACAAGATGCGTCCATTTACGAAATGGAATCCAAAGTTTCTCCGGAAAGCTATCTGCCCATGAGAAGATACGCCCGCTTTCTTCTGGTGGAAGGTATCGCCGATCCCGAAGACTTGATCGAAGTCTTCCCCTCCACGACTAGGGATCAGACCTGAATGGCACTAAGTTAAGGCATTTTGTTCCGTCCTGATTGGTTTTCCATTGTCCGGGGTCG
>DUCD01000265.1:18951-20451 GCA_012959985.1 Verrucomicrobiales bacterium
TCAGACCTACGGTTTATCCAATGGTTTATCCTGCTCCTCGGTTAATTCATGAATTATAAGATGGAGCCGAATCGGGATAAGGAAAACGGCCACCCCGCATACCGGATTGGCCAATTGGCCTAACCATCGTATCCAATCCGGCATCTCATTGGTATAAGCGCCCATTACATCATTTTTAACGATGGCTTTCGGCACCGGCAATCCTATCAACTGGATTTCCTTTGAAACTTTGTAGTTGAGGAAATTCCCGGTCCAGATACCGGTCAATCCTCCGGAAATCATCAAGATCACTGTAGCTATCCTGATTTTCCGGGAACAGGCGGGAGTGAGTAACTTTCGAAATACTCCGATGAGCACCAAGTAACTGAAAGCAAGGACAGGAAAGACGATAAAGAAAACCATATTACGATAAATCTAATTGGAATCAGGAATAAGCCCATCCCCTGTCGGCGAGAATTTCCTGACCGGTGATAGCTCGACTGGCTTCGGCGGCAAGAAACAGGGCCACCTCCGCAATCTCTTCAGTCTGAATTAATTTGGGAACACACTGGTCCTTCTTGATCTGCCGCTTAACCGATGAATTGACGAACTCTTTCAATTGCCTTTCCGTCATAACCCACCCGGGAGACAGTGTATTGACTCGAATGCCCCGTGGACCGACTTCCCTTGCCAGCGCTCGAGTAAATCCAATCACTCCCCCTTTGGTGGCAACATAGGCGGACATATCACTGGGACCAATATGAAAAGTAATAGAGGAAAAATTGATAATCGAACCGTGAGGCCCTTTCATCCATTTCAACGACTCCCTACAGGTCAAAAAACAAGCCTTAAGATTTGACTGGAAAAGATTATCCCATTGCTTGGAATCCATAGATTCAATAGGAATCCGTGGATCCCTGGCAGCGTTATTCACTACACAGTCGATTCTTTCCCGGTTTCTGCCGATCCCCTCTATCCAATGGCAGATTTCTCTTTCCTTTGTCAGATCAACCTTCCTGAAAAACACTCCCTCCCCCAACTCAACACTCAACCGTGCGCCTTTATCCTTGTCCAAATCACAAAAATAAACTTCAGCATCCTGAGAATGAAAGGCACGCACCATGGCTTCACCGATCCCGTTAGCCCCGCCGGTAACGAGTATGATGGATCCACGAAGGTCGCTGTAAAGTGCCATATTGTTAGATCAGTCGTTCAACGGCGTCATGAAATTCCTCAAATAGTTCCCACTTTGACGCAGCGAAGCTTTCCTTGAATCGAGTGAGCCTTCATACGCCCGGTCTTCCACCTCGATACAGACCGGCCCACGATAACCCACGTCTCCCAGAACTGACACAAATTTACCCCAATCAATATCTCCCAAACCGGGCAATTTCGGACAATGGTATTCCAAAGGAGTCGCCATGATGCCCACTTCGTCAAGGCGATGACGGTCCAACCGAACATCCTTTGCATGGACGTGAACCAAGCGTTCCGAAAAATCTCTTAGAGGTTTCAGGTAAT
>DUCD01000265.1:20461-21081 GCA_012959985.1 Verrucomicrobiales bacterium
AACGTCATCTAACGCTTTGTGGTCAACCCGTGCGTCCTTTGCATGAACGTGAAAAAACTTTGTGACGAATTCTTCCATCGGTTTCAGGTAATCCATCTGCTGCCACACCATGTGAGAAGGATCGTAATTCAACCCGAAATTTCGATTGGGAATATCATGAAACATACGTTTCCAGATGGCAGGTGAATGAGCGAGGTTTTTTCCACCAGGCCACTCATCATTGGAAAAATACATTGGACAATTTTCAATACCGATAGAGACACCCTGATCTTCGGCATATTGGACCAGGGGTTTCCATACCTTCAGAAACCTTGGCCAGTTTCCGTCGACCGTCCGAGTCCAGTCCCGGCCGATAAAGGTGTTCATCACATTCACGTCCAACAATGCCGCCGCCCGGATTACTTTCCGAATATGGCGAACAGCGGAGGTGGATTCATCGCGATCAGGTGAAAGCGGGTTGGGATAGTAGCCCAAACCGCTGATCTGAATTCCATGATCCGCCATCAAATCCTTCGCCTTATTGGCATCTCCCCTGGTGAATCGGGTCACATCCAGATGGGTCACACCTGCATAGCGTCGCTCTGCTTTACTGACGGGCCAGCACATGAGTTCGACACACT
>DUCD01000266.1 GCA_012959985.1 Verrucomicrobiales bacterium
TGCTCCGATTTCGGTCGAACCTCGCTGTTTCCCCTCAATTTCATGCTTTCAAACCATCACAGGTCAGGTGTTCTGAAGTTAATCTTTTTTCAATGGAACCAGACAATAAAAAGCCCGGAAACGCAGAACGTTTCCAGGCAAGATGGTTAACTTGGAAAAATGTTTACAGGGTATGACCGTCCGCGGTGAGCGTGCAGGTCGGATCGGTTCCCACTACATTGTAGGCATACGTTCCGCCTCCTGGGCAAAGAGGTCCAGCCTTCAGGAAAGCGTTGACGTCCGCTTCGACTGACGCGGTTCCGGCTGATTTCTTGTTCTCAAGTGCCCACTGCTCTTTGGCACCGTCAATCTGCTTCAAGTTGGCAATACAGGCGTTTTTCTGTGCAGTGGTACGTGCTTTGACGAAATTGGGAATGGCGATGGCAGCTAACAGACCGATAATGGCTACAACGATCATAATTTCCACCAAGGTAAAACCGGACTTATTATTTGTTTGTATTTTCATTATGTTTTTAGGGGTTATGTTTTTAGTTAATATTATGCTATTTAGTAAAAGCCGCTTTTCGATTTATATTATATTCTCTCTCAAGCGACAAATCCCATCATAGCATTGAACATGCCAATCACCAATCCGAAGTTTTTCCTTTTATTCCAGACCAGTTCTTCAGATATCGGAAGAATCGGGCTGATGCTTAATTAGATTTATCTCTGATTCGGTCATTTCTGAAATAAGACTGTGAAAATCCGACTGTGGTTGCCAATTCAGCCTTTGCTGCGCCTTACTCGAATTGCCCACTAAATTGCAGGGCTCCTGAGGTCGGTCAAAGCGCTCATCCCGTCGAACATATTCCCTCCAATCAAGCTTAACTGTTTGAAATGCAATACTTACGACATCTTCGACTGAATGCAGCTTCCCTGTCGCCAAAACATAATCATCAGGCTGATCCTGCTGCAGCATCAACCACATTCCTCGGACATAATCCCGGGCATCTCCCCAATCTCTACTGGCTTTCAGGTCCCCCATCCTCAATTCAGTCCGTTTACCCACACTTATCTCTGCCGCCGCTCGGCAAATTTTTCGCGTTACAAAATTTTCACCCCTTCTCGGCGATTCATGATTAAAAAAAATCCCATTCCCTGCATGCATATGGAATGCGTTACGGTAAATAGACACCATGTGCGTTGCAAAAGCTTTTGCGCATCCATAGGGAGTGACAGGACGGAAGGGAGTCGATTCATCCTGTGGTGCCCGATCAGGCTTTCCAAAAACTTCACTTGAAGAAGCGTGAAAGAGTTTGGGCACTTTTTTCAGATCCCGAATGATCTCCAGAAGTCTAAGGGTACCCATAGCCGTCAGGTCACATGTGGATTCGGGGATTTCAAAGCTGAGCCCGACGTGACTTTGGCCGGCGAGATGATAAATCTCGTCGGGTTGTATTTTGGTGAGAATCCGACGAAGCGTTGTGGGATCGTTCAAATCGAGGTAGTGCAGGAAAAACTGTTTCCCGTAGATTTCAGGATCCTGGTAAAGATGATCAATGCGGGAGCGCCTCAAGGCGCTGGTTCGGCGGACGGCGCCATGCACTTCGTAACTTTTGGAGAGCAGCAAATCGGAAAGATACGATCCGTCCTGACCTGTGACACCGGTGATGAAGGCTACGGGCATTGCAAATTGATAAAAATACGTGAAGTCAGGAAATATTTCCCGGCAACTGATCGGAAAGGATCTTCATATCCGAATCCACCATGAGGTGAACAAGATCTTCAAACCGAGTTTTCGGCTCCCAACCAAAAGTCCTTTTAGCCTTGGAAGGATCACCGATTAATAAGTCCACTTCTGCCGGACGGAAATAGCGGGAGTCTTTTTTCACAAAGTCCTCCCAATTTAAATCGACATGATCAAAGGCGATTTTGAGGAAATCGCGCACCGAATGTGTCTCGTTGGTGGCAATGACATAGTCGCCGGGTTCGTCATGCTGGAGCATCATCCACATGGCTTCCACATATTCTTTGGCATATCCCCAGTCCCGTTTGGCATCGATGTTACCAAGAAACAATTCCTTTTGGAGTCCGGCTTTAATTCGGGCCACTGCTCTGGTGATTTTACGGGTTACGAATGTTTCCCCTCGTCTCGGCGACTCGTGATTAAACAGTATACCATTGCAGGCAAACAAGTTATAAGATTCCCGATAATTGATGGTAAGCCAGTAGGAATAGACCTTGGCACAGCCGTAGGGACTTCTTGGATAAAACGGTGTGTTTTCTGTTTGAGGGATTTCCTTTACTTTCCCATACATTTCACTCGAAGAAGCTTGGTAAAACCGGGGTTGAATCCCCGTCTCTCGAATCGCTTCTAGAAGCCGAACGGTCCCGGTTGCCACAATATCGGTCGTGTATTCCGGACTGTCAAAACTGACCCGAACATGGCTTTGCGCACCTAGATTATAGATTTCCTCCGGCTGAATCCGATTGATAAGGCGGGCGAGTCCACTTGCATCGCTCAAATCTCCATAGTGCAGGACCATTTTTGAACTATCGGACTGAGGATCTTCATAAATGTGGTTTAATCGGCCGGTGTTGAAAGTGCTGGCCCGTCGAATAATTCCATGGATTTCATACCCTTTGGATAGAAGCAATTCTGCCAAATAAGATCCGTCCTGACCGGTAATACCGGTTATCAATGCTTTTTTGCTCATGAAATAAAAACAACCACCTGTTTTGCTGTACTCTACCCGATCACCGAAAGAGCAATGCACTGGATATTGGACTATTTTGGTGATTTCTGCAAAAGGAATGACTTCCACAGGAGGTAAAGTGTATTCCAGAATAGGAAACAACCGAGGAACAACCAATAATCCCATCCATGAAGAAAGGGATTATAAAACCAGACCCCCAGGATTTCCCGGTAAAGACATCCCCCGACCGCGAGAAACAAAAACCCTGTGGCGCACTTCAAAAACAGCTCTCGGAGAATCCCGGGTGAAGTCCCTATCGGTAATGGGGATTGAAAATGATGCCGAAAAGACTGGCAAACCAAGGAACTGGGTTGTGAAGCCCTGATGTTCAGATTGTTGATGAAGCGAGTTAAGCACCCGGAATTCGGTCTCAGGGATACCCGATCCTCAAAGTATTTACTGAGAACCGTAGCAATCACGGGTAACAGGGTTGCCCCGACTTCAAATAATACCAGAATCAAGATGAGGGTCCTGGAGAGCATGAAAGAAACAAAACCGCCGGCAGGCAGGCGCAATAGATGGAATGCCAGGAGAAGAAAACCCAATATGCGGAATGCCCAAGCGGCATAATCAAAAACTAAAGGATTCCACTTCAAACCTTCTTTCACCTTGACCCTTAAACCGGAAATATACCGCCGTAAACGGATTCGTCGGGCTTTCCAACCGAAATAGATTCCCAGACAAACGGGAACTTCCCAAAGCAACGCCGAAGGTCCAAACAGGATTTCTACAGCCACGTCTTTCAATAGTCTCCAGACAGTTAAATATCCGAATTCAGCGCCGTAACCGATTAAACCAAATAGAGCTATCAGGATAAAGTGGGGCATGACTCTCGCAGCCTCGAGGATCATGGGATGAATCTTGCATACATTTTTACGGCCCTTGAATTCCTTGTATTTCCGGATGAATTCGACGCTATGAGAAGATGGTATTCCCAGTTTTTCAGTCATGAATTGTAACAAATCATTTATATCTGAATGTGGAACCTGAATCATGAGATGATCCATCGCCTTCGAATTCCCAGGCAGGTTGAGGAGTTCACCCGTATCAAATGCATCATTGCGAGTCCGCAATCCCATCTCACTCAACCATTCTCCTATTTCAAAACCCGCTTTTTTCTGATCGGCCAGAAGTCCATGGTGAAAAGCGGATTTATAAAGGGTAAGATAATTCAGAATCTCCTTTTGATAATTGGTGAAATACATCTTCAGGCGTTGCCCGATAAGTGTACAATCCTCGTTTTCATTCAGGAATTCTTTGCGGTAAAACCCGTCTTTCCTTCCTTGCTTCACAACCCAACACGAATAAATTTCCACGAGAACCGCAAACTCATCCATTCCATTTATCCAGGGATCTCCGCTTTCTTCCACTAGTAGGGAATCAGAAGTCTGCCAACCATTTTCCATTCGCCGCCATTCCAATACCATTTGGTAGATGGATCTCAGCGGAATTACAAAATCCTGCTCGAACGAAAAATTGGAATCCCCGGAAGTGTCCGCCGTCGTGACCATATGCGCAACAACCACCGTCTTCGCCCATCGCTGCTCGGCCTTCTGAATCACTTCAGAGGGCACCAACGAGCCAGTTGAACAAGATAGGTTCTCGGTGGATCCCACAGAACTGTGCTTCTTATGTTTTCTTCGAGAAGAAAGAGACACGGTGAGAATCCCTCCGTAAAAACAGAAACAAATCAACACAAAGAAACCTTGATCCCATGTCACCGAGTTCACCGATTCCGATTCCGGAGGCCTTTCGAAGAGCATCGACTTCGCGGGTCCCCAATCAGGTTCCCTCATACGGGCATACGGAACCATGGAAACAGGCCATCGCCCCCGAACAGAATCGGGAACGACGGTTGTGCCCATCCCGGTTTGAAATGGGTGTACTTTTTCATCAGAGGCCCATATTTCGGGAAGCACTGGAAGGACCGTTGAAGCCCCCATCAATTGCAAAGAGCGTTGGGCCAAACGAGCCGCAGGTTCATGACCAAACAGTCGAGCCAAGCGTAGGAATTCACCCGTCATCTCTGAAGAAATTACTTTTCTCCTGAGCACCGGAAAGGTCCAATCCAACCCCCATATTTCATCGAATTCCACGCCGTATTGCTGGGCAATGTTTCCGAACCAAGTAAGGAGGTGCTGCCGGGAGGCCAAATCAAGAAACCAGGCAGTTCGAAGGAATTGTATCCACCCTTCACTGTCTGTGGCAATATCCACACCAAGACCCGAAGCCTTTCCCGAGATTACTCGAGTCTGATTCATTTCCCGCGGAACGATCCCATTGTTTTCAACAGGTTCCATGATTCGAATCCTGAACCATTCAGATAATTCTTGATGAGCTTTCTTAATCTTACCTCGCCAAGCAACAACTCCAATGCTTGTCGCTATTTCCTGGGATCCGGATAGTTTCAGCAATCGATCAAGCAACAAAAGGCACCGTGAATTTGAACCCAATTTGTATTGCGGTTGACCGTAGTCAAAATGGTATTCACCAAAAAAAGGAACTCTCTCCGGAAGATACTCCACGATACCTCGAGATTTTTCACCAGACAAAGACGACAGCCGAAAACCCTCCAATAGACCCTCCAGAAGATTCATTCCGAATTGGTACGAATCTGGATCTCCAAATTTCAATCCGGTAAATAGGGCAGCTTCCGCCATCAGAAGATTTGCGGAGGCCGTCGGTTTAGAATGCCGAAGCCGGGTAAACCGGATATCCCGGATCTGGGCTGCCCCTGTCTTCGCATCGTAAAAATCGAATAGAAGATTAAACCCATTTTGGGATTTCTCGGCATAAAAACCAACAAGACGACGAGCCAATGGTCCCAACCCCAGGTCAGCGGCAAGAAGGATCAACAGGGCTTCCCGATCGGTCTGTATATAACGCTGTGAATCGGAATTAATGGATGTCTGAATAAGCCCGGTATCGGCATAGACCGCATGAAAACGCTGGAGTAAATTCGTCAGCCTGACCACAGGAAACTTCGAGTCCTCCGAAGAACCGGTAGTTGCAATGGAATTATCCCAGGGTTGAGTCGACGGAGAAGCATTGGGACGGGGTTGAGTATCTCCATCGACAAAACTTATCTCCTGCGAGTCTTGTTCTGAAAACGCAACGCGGCAAACCTCATAAGTCAAATCTGCACAGACCATGAAAAGAGTAAGCAGAGTAAAGACCCCACGAAACTCGGATCCAAAATGTCCGGATGCTCTTTCAACCATTCAATGAAAATACAACCACGGAATCAGCAGGGAAGCTAAAAGCCAGAAAAGAATATTCAACGGAAGCCCCACTTTCACAAAATCACGGAATTTATACCCACCGACCCCGTAGACCAGGGTATTGGTCTGGTAGCTGATCGGTGAAGCAAAACTCGCCGATGCGGCCAACGCGGCAGCGATCAGAAATGCCCTGGGTTCCACTCCAAGCGTTGTCGCCAACGTCACAGCGACAGGCGTCATAATTCCAGCGACCGCATTATTCGGCATGAAAATAGATAGCAGCGAAGTGCAAAAAAAGAAGACGGAAAGCACCATAGTTTCTCCAAAATGTTGTATCGACTGGGTGCTGTTTGAAATCAGAAACTCAATGACAAGGGAGTGCCTCAAAGCTTCGGCAATTCCCAAGGTGCCGATGATCAGAAAGATGATCTTCCAATTGATGGCGCGATAGGCTTCTTCAGGTTCCAGACAGCCACCTAAAACCACAGCCATCGAGGCAATGATAGCCAGATGCGGCACCGGAAGTATGTTCAGTGAAGAAAAAATGACCAGAGAGAACAGGGCCGCTACAGCCACCCATTGCTTCGACTTCCGAGGAATGCGTTTACCAACATCTTCAAGCAACAGGAAACTGCGGTCTTCCCTCAGCTTCCCCATGGCTGAATTCGCTCCTTCCAACAACAGAATATCTCCAAACCTCAACCGGAAATTCGCGAATTTCCCTCTGAGATTCACCCCCCTTCTGTGAATCGCGAGAATCACCACCCCAAACCTCTGACGAAAATTTACTTCCGCAATGGTTTTTCCGTTGAGTTCGGAATTGAAGCTGATCACCGCTTCTACCATCGTCGCTTTTTCGAGACCGTATGTGTCCGCACCGATGTCGGCCCTGGGGATGATGTCCAATCCCTTCAACGCTTTTATTTCCATCATGGTCGGCAATACCGTCATTAATCGGATTCGATCACCCTGTTCTAAAACAATCTCATTAAGGGGAATCGATAAATCTTCACCCTCTCGGATGACATTCAGAATTCGCGCACGCCGCAGTGAAGAAACATCGGTTTCAAATAGTCGTTTTCCAATCACAGGAGAATCGGGTAATATAACTGCCTCTGTCAGGAACTCCTTGGTTTCCTGTTCATTGAGAATAGATGTCAGGATACTTCGCTCCGGAAGCAACCGGGAGCCCACCACAATCAGATAAAGAATCCCGACGCCGGCCAGGACGATTCCCAGTGGAGTCAACTCGAACATTGAAAGAGGCTCATAACCCATCTTTGAAGCGGTCGCACTGACTACCATGTTGGTCGAGGTGCCGATCAAGGTGCAACTCCCTCCGAATATTGCGGCAAAAGACAAGGGAATCAGCAACTTGGAAGGAGAAATCCCTCTGCGATGGGCTAGAGAGATGACCAACGGCATTAAAACGACCACTACCGGTGTATTATTGACAATCGACGAAAGAAGCGCCGTTGAAGGCAAAAGAATGAGTAGCAATGATCGTTCTGAGTTTCCACCAATCCGATCTACGTATTGTCCGATTCTCCGGATGATTCCCGTCCTTTCCAGAGAGGCGCTGAGAATGAACATACAGGCAACGACGATCGGCGCTTCATTGCTGAAAACACTCAACGCCTCATCCACCGAAAGCATACCGCTGCAAAGAACGACGCAGAAGGCCGTCATGGCAATGGTATCAATCGGCATTTTCTCGGAAACCATTGCCACAAAAGTCAGCAACAGCACCACAAGAATAAAGATCATTGGCCAAGTCATGTCTGAACCGCATAGTCTCCCAGATCCACTCGAAAACCGCGACAAAAAACGGTCAGTCAGGCCCCCAATTTCCCCCGGAACGCCGCAATTGGTAGGGCTCGCTGCACTACCATTAGGTTAAGGAAAACTCAGCACCCCCTGAAGCTGGCCGCGCTGAGGCCGGATCGTTGAAAATTACATTCATTCTTACCATGATCCGGGGTCAGCGCCCCCAGCTTCAGGTACGAAGGCCCTGAATCCGTGAGGGAAATCCCTTATTATATTAACCTAATGGCAGTGGTGCTCGCTGTCTCAGCACGCCGCAAATGCTAGAGAGCACTGCACAGGCATTAGGTTCAGCAATCATTTTCGTTTCTCAATCTCGTTCGATGAGATAAGTAGGACAATAGGCGACTATTGACTTCCATACGGAGGAAGCAGTACAAAAGAAATCGCGTTACAGATATACCTGAAGTGTTCGTTTCTACCTCTTCATGCTGAGGTAAAATGGCTATTGAACGCTGAAGAATTAAATCAAATGAAATATCATTCAGAAAATTTGTTGGTCCGTCCTACCCGCTCAGAAAACGACCCTGACCTCATCCTGAATATTACTCCGGAATCCGCCGGTTGGGACTTTATCTCATTCCAGATCAGAAAACTTTCTGCCGGATCAATCTGGTCATTCCAAACGGGATCGAATGAACTCGCACTCGTCAATCTCGATGGGGTTTACTCCGTGGATTCAAATCGGGGAAAGTGGTCAGGAATCGGTGGAAGAAAGACGGTATTCGAAGATGCCGCCCACGCATTATATCTTCCACGCAACACCGAGTTCACAGTCAAAGCGGAGCAATCCGGACATTACGCGGTTGCCTGGGTTCCAACTGATCAGGATCATGAACCTTGGTTGATTCAGCCTCAGGACGTGAAAAAGGATATCCGGGGAGGCGACAACGTCAGTCGTCAGATTAACGATCTACTTCCCCCTGGTTCTCCGGTTCACCGTCTTGTCCTGGTGGAAGTTTATACTCCGAGTGGAAACTGGAGCAGCTACCCACCGCATAAGCACGATCGTCATCTGGAAGACCAGGACGGAAATCTGATTGAGGCGGATTTGGAGGAAGTCTATTACTACAAAATGGATCGACCGGAAGGTTATGCCTACCAAAGAGTCTACACGGATGAAACCTCTCCCCTGCAACAAGCGGGATCACCCATCGACGCATTGATCAGAGCCGAAGACAATACGGCGGTCTTGGTGCCGGAAGGATATCATCCGGTAGTCAGTGCTCCGGGAACAACTAGTTATTACCTGAATGTCCTTGCGGGAAGCGCGCAGAGTCTGGCCAACCAGGACGATCCCGACTTCACATGGGTAAAAGACGCTTACCGGGGAACCGACAATCGACTTCCTCTCTATTAATGAATTGTATTCTGTTTACCTGACCGATGGACTCCATGAAATTCGATACCTTCCATATGGGAAGGTCCTCAATTGATCTCTACAGCAATGATATCGGGGCGCCCTTCGTCGATATTAAAAGCTTCGCTTCTTATATCGGGGGATCCCCGACCAATATCAGTGTTGGAGGACGCCGACTTGGATTGAAAACGGCTTTATTGACCGGCTTAGGTGAAGACCCTGTGGGGGATTTCATTTTTGAATTCCTGAAGAAGGAAGGGGTGGGAACCGACTATATTACCCGGAAACCAGGACACCGAACCAGCGCTGTGATCCTGGGAATCGAACCGCCGGACCGCTTTCCATTGGTCTATTACCGGGACAATTGCGCCGACTTTGAACTCTCAATCGACGATGTACTGGCCTGCCCGATTACCCAATCGAAGATCTTCCAGTTCGCCGGTACTAATCTGGGGAAAGAACCCAGCCGAAGCGCCACCCTTTTCGGGGCTGAACTGGCTAAAAAGGCAGGAACGGAAGTGGTCCTGGATATAGATTTCCGTCCCGATCAGTGGCACGACCCAAGAGCCTTCGGTGTGGCCATTCGCTCGGCCTTGAGACTGACTGATATTGTGATCGGCACCGAGGACGAAATTAATGCAGCCATGCTGGACGACCCATCCAAGGTCGAGAAAACGGATTCTGTTTCGGACACCAAAGTGAGCGGAAATGTCCAAGCTGCCATTGAAACAATGCTTTCCATGGGACCGAAAGCCATTTTGGAAAAAAGAGGAGAATCGGGAGTCCGGGTGCATTTAAGAGAGGAAACGGAAAAAATCGATGCCGCCGGCTTCCCCGTAAAAATCCAGAATGTCCTTGGAGCCGGCGATGCGTTCGGTGCCGGCTTTCTTTATGGCTACGTCAATAATTGGGGTTGGTATAAATCCGCCCGATTGGGCAATGCCTGCGGTGCCATCGTCGTGACCCAGCACGGATGTGCCAATTTCATGCCCACCCTGGAGGAAGTCACCCAGTTCATAGAGAATCATGGTGGAATCGAATAACCGCCCGTCAACTGATTACAAGGAAGTGAAATATGAGTAAAACAACTCTACGTCTTACAATGGCCCAGGCGGTCATTAAGCACCTATCCAGTCAATACACGGAACGGGATGGAAAGGAACAACCACTATTCGCCGGTTGTTTTGGAATTTTCGGTCACGGAAACATCAGTGGCATAGGACAGGCGCTGCAGCAATACCCCGAATTACGTTATTATCAATCCCGCAATGAGCAGGCCATGGTTCATGCGGCCGTCGCTTATGCAAAGATAAAAAACCGACTCCAGACATTAGCCTGCACCACTTCCATCGGCCCAGGTGCCACCAACATGATTACCGGAGCAGGTGTGGCCACCACGAATCGTCTACCAGTCCTGTTGCTCCCAGGTGATGTTTTCGCACGCCGAAATGTGGCCCCTGTTTTACAGCAACTCGAATCGGAACGAACCCAGGATATTGGAGTCAATGACTGCTTCAAACCGGTCAGTCGATATTGGGACCGCATCTATCGTCCCGACCAGATTCTCACAGCCTTGCCGGAAGCCATGCGGGTGCTGACCAGCCCTGCTGAAACCGGCGCCGTGACCTTGGCACTTCCACAGGACACCCAAACAGAAGCCTTTGATTATCCTGTCGCTTTTTTCGATAAACGCATCTGGTCGATTCCCAGAAATCGTCCGGATGCCACCGGATTGGAGAAAGCTGCCGAGTGGATTCGAGCTGCCAAACGTCCGATGATAGTAGCTGGCGGGGGAGTGATTTACAGCGAAGCGACTGAGACCTTAAGGGAATTCGTGGACCAAATCGGTATTCCAGTGGGAGAAACCATGGCTGGCAAAGGAAGCCTGATCTACGAACATACCCTGAATATGGGAGCTCTCGGAGTGACCGGGAATCTCGCTGCCAATCGAATTGCAGCGAGGGCTGACTTAATCATTGGAATCGGCACGCGTTACAGCGATTTCACCACGATGAGCAAAACCGCTTTCGCGAATCCGAATGTGCGTTTCATCAACATCAATGTATCGGAACTTGATTCCAAAAAACACTATGCCCTGGCTTTAACCGGCGATGCCAAGGTGACCCTGGAAGAACTGAAATCCAAACTCGAGGGATTCAGCACAGCTCAGGATTACCGCAATGAATGCAGGCAGCTGCATGACGACTGGGAAAAAGAAGTCGACCGAATCTACGCCATCCGCAATGAACCTCTTCCAAGCCAGGGAGAGCTGATCGGCGCCCTCAACGAACTCGGTGATCCGGAGGGTATAATGGTCAACGCCGCCGGCAGCATGCCTGGAGATCTCCACAAACTTTGGCGCTCCCGGCATCCCAAGAACTTCCACCTCGAATATGGCTTCAGCTGTATGGGTTACGAAATTGCTGGGGGGCTCGGAATCAAAATGGCCGACCCTAATCGTGAAGTCTATGTCATGGTCGGCGACGGAAGCTACCTGATGCTCGGCAATGAAATCATCACTTCCATCCAGGAAGGATTCAAGCTGACCATTGTCCTCATGGACAACAGCGGATACAACAGCATCGGGGGTCTGAGTCGATCGCTTGGACAAAGTGGATTCGGCACCCGTTACGTATTTCCAATGGAAGGCAAGCTTCCCGGAGATGAAGCCGGTAATTCAGCTCAGGAATTACCCGTCGATCTGGCTATGAACGCACGGGGGCTCGGCGCGCATGTGATTGAGTGTAAAACCTATCAGGATTTCACCGAAGCGATTAAACAAGCGGCCGAGCAGAAAAACACCACGGTCATCTATATTCGAAACGATCGTTACCTGGGAGTGCCCGGTTACGAAAGTTGGTGGGATGTTCCCCCTGCAGAAGTCAGTGAAATGGACTCTGTCAATGAAGCCCGAAAGGAATGGGAAAAACACCGCACAAAAGAAAGCTTCTACTTTCCAACTGAACAGCCACCCCAAGCTTGAATTCAGATTTAAGCATCGAACATCCAACACCATGAGTCTATCGATACAAGTCGGCAATGCACCCTGCTCCTGGGGCACCTTGGAATTCGAAGGACTGGAGGGAGACGCCATCGGCTACCGGCAAATGCTGGATGAGCTGGTGGACACGGGATACACCGGTACCGAATTGGGGGACTGGGGATATATGCCCACCAACCCGGACGAACTTCATGACGAGTTGGCTTCCCGCCGCCTTTCCATGCTGGGCGCTTTTGTTCCGGTAGCATTGATGAACCCCGATTCCCATTCCAATGGTATAGCCACCGCTATCAAAACCGCCCGATTGATCACCGATGTATTCAAACTGAGTTCTCAGACGAATCGACCTTTCCTGATTCTGTCGGATGAAAACGGCGCCTCCCCGCAAAGAACAGCCAACGCCGGACGAATTACTCCTGAACTGGGATTACCCAATGATCAATGGAATATCTTCACGTCCGGGGCTGAACAAATCGCATCCGCGGTGAAAAAAGAAACCGGCCTGAGCACTGTTTTCCATCATCATTGTGCGGGTCACGTGGAAACCCCTGAAGAGATCGATGAATTCCTCAAACGCACCGACCCCGACCTGATTCAACTGGTCTTTGATACCGGACATTACGTTTTTGGAGCTGGTGATTATTCAGCCGAATCGGCAGTGCACGGCCTCGACCGCTTTGCTGCCCGAATCGGCTACATCCACTTCAAGGACTGTAGTTCCATCACGGCAACGGATATTATCGAAAAGAAACAAGACTACTTTACGGCAGTTAAGCGAGGCGTGTTCTGTCAACTCGGGCATGGATGCGTCGATTTCCAAGCCGTCGTTGAATGGCTTGAAAAACAGGATTACCGCGGATGGGTTCTGGTTGAACAGGACGTGCTCCCCGGTATGGGACAACCCAAGGAAAGCGCACTCAATAACAGAGATTATCTCAAGTCGATCGGGATTTAATGATTAAGAATTCATCTCCAATGAAATTTGGATTAATAGGCGCCGGAAGAATCGGAAGAATACACGCTCAAAACCTCTGCCGGTTTTTGACCGATGTTCATCTGAAATGGGTAACCGACGTCTTCGAGGCAAGTGCCCGTGATTGTGCCGAAGAATTGTCCATCCCTGAATGGGGAACAGATTATACCAAAATGCTGAATGATCCCGAGATCCAGGCAGTGGTCGTTTGTTCTTCCACCGATACTCACACTCAGATTATTCGGGCTGCTGCCGATGCAGGCAAACATGTCTTTTGTGAAAAGCCGATCGACGTGGACCTGAGCCAGATTGATCAAGCTCTGCAATCAGTGCAGCAAGCCCAAACAATCCTTCAAATCGGATTCAACCGACGCTTTGACGTCAACTTTGATCGCATTCATAAGGCGGTCGCTTCAGGTGAAATTGGAACACCTCATCAAATCCATATCATCAGTCGCGATCCGGGACCTCCCCCCATCGAATACATTCGCAAGTCAGGAGGCATCTTTCTGGACATGATGATTCACGACTTCGATATGGCCCGTTTTCTGACAGGCCACGAGATCATCGAAGTGTACGCAGTTGGAAGCGTCCAAGTGGATCCTGAAATCGGAAAAGCCGGAGATTTCGACACGGCAACCGTATTGCTCAAATTTGACAACGGAGTCACCGGAGTTATTGAGAATTGTCGAAAGGCGGTCTATGGCTACGATCAGAGAGTGGAGGTATTCGGTAGTAAAGGGTGCATCTCTGCAGACAACAGGGTTCCAGATCAAGTAACCGTTCGGGGATCAAGGAATATCCATACCACCCTGCCGCTGCATTTCTTCATTGAGCGATATCAAGAAAGCTACATTGAGGAAATGCGCCGATTTGCTGAGGCGATTCGTTTGCAACTCCCCTCTCCTGTTTCCGGTGAAGAAAGCCGAATTCCAGTGGTGACAGCCATGGCAGCGCAGCGATCCGCCATGGAAAACAGGCCGGTCAAACTGAATGAAATCGCTTAACAATTTACAAACCTTTTTATGAAACAAATCACCTTGGGTAAGTGGCGCCGCCTGCAGCAGGCCGCCAATTCTTCTTCAACATTTTCCATCCTCGCCATCGACCATCGAGGACCTTTGCGCAGAGCACTCGATGATCAGGATGGCCCCGGTTCCGGAACCGATGAAAACCTGTCTTCGCTTAAAATTGATGTAGTCCGACGTCTATCACCGTTTTCTTCCGCGGTATTGCTGGATCCAGAGACCGGTGTGAGTCCATGCCTCTCGGAAGGAGCATTGGACGGCGCGACGGGACTGCTGATTGCCCTGGATACCGGGTCCCCCGGTGATGCGGCCGTTCTCAGCACCGACCTAGTGAAAGACTGGACGGTAGAAAGAATCCTGAGAACAGGAGGAGCCGGAGTCAAACTGCTGATCTACTGGCATCCGGATGCTCCGAACGCATCCCAGGTGGAAGCACAGATTGCGGCGGTGGGGGCAGCCTGCTCTGAATTCGAAGTGCCGTTTTTCCTTGAACCCCTTTCCTACAACCCTGAATCTCCACAAACTCCACTGCCATCGGCTGAAAGACGTCAGGTCGTCATTCAGGCAGCTGAAAAACTTGTACCGTTGGGTGCCGACATCCTGAAATCAGAGTTTCCCATCAATGCCTCGGAAGTGAAAGACGAAGCGATATGGAAAGAGGCATGTGAAGAATTGAATGCGACAAGCTCTGTTCCCTGGGTCATACTTTCTGCAGGGGTATCGTATGAAGTGTTCCATCGCCAAACTGAAATTGCCTGTGGCGCCGGGGCTTCTGGAATCATGGTCGGCCGGGCCGTCTGGAAGGAAGCCGCTACCCTTGACCTTGAAAAACGAAACGGCTTTCTAAGTGACACCGCAGCTCAACGCATGGATAGCCTTCAGTCAATCTGCCGTTCATCAGGTCATCCTTTCACAGATATCCTGAAACTTTAGGGTGGAATGTAACCATTACAGAAGAATTTATGAAACGAATTGGATTCATCGGACTCGGGGACATGGGATTGGCCATGTCGAAAAACTTAATCAAAGCAGGATTTGAATTGACCGGTTATGATCTGCGGGAAGAACGACTGGAGATGCTGGAAGAAGCCGGTGCCAAGAGAGCGACCAACCCCGGGGCAGTCGGAGTCGATGCAGATGCCGTCTTCATCATGGTGATGAATGGAAAACAGGGGGAGGACGTTGTTCTGGGAGAATTCGGTTTGGTGAATACCTTGCCCAAAGGATCTACGATCATTCTGACGGCCACCATCGAACCCTCTGAAGTTAAATCCGTATCGAAAAAGATTCACGCAGCCGGAATTGAAATGATTGATTCTCCAGTCAGCGGTGGAGTTAATGGTTCCGAGGCTGGAACCTTGACCATGATGGCAGCGGCGAAACGGGAGATATTCGACGCCAATCAGGACGTGATGGGGGCGGTCGGAAAAAAGATTTTTCACGTGGGTGAGGAGATCGGCATGGGCCAAACCGTCAAGGCCGCCTTACAGGCCCTGATCGCAACTACTTTCGCCGCAATTTTTGAATCCCTGGTTCTGGGCGCGAAAGCCGGTATTCCCGGATCCGTCATGCATGAGGTTTTCACAAACAGCGCTGTGGCCAGCCCGATATTGGACAATTGCAGCAGGATGATCATGGACCGTAAATTCAAGGATACCGGCAGCCGCATCACCACCATCCATAAGGATATCGGTATCAGCATGAACATGGCGAAACAGAACGGCGTGGCCATGTTTACTGCAGCGGCCGCTCAAGAACTTTTCCAATCAGGCATCGCCTTGTTTCCGGATGAAGACAATTGGTCCGTCGTCAAACTGCTGGAGCAGATCGCCGGCACCGAAGTGAAATGGTAACCCATATAGATTAAGAACATCATGCCAAAACTTGGAGTAATAACCGACGGAATCAGCAGAGACTTTGAAAGAGCACTTCAAGTCATGACCGAGGCGGATCTTGAATACGCTGAACTGCAATTTCTATGGGACAAGGAAGTCGGAGATCTTTCTGATGATGAAATGGCCAAAGCCAAGGCTCTGGTGGATCAATACGGAGTTAAGGTCTCCTGCATTTCCAGGCACAATTTCGGAGGCCTTTTAATCGGACAGGTTGAAGTCGGTGACGAGATCTACAATCAACACATGGATGGATTGAAACGCTGTATTGCCATGGCGAAAGAGTTCGGAACGCAGACCGTCCGAATCATGAGCTTTCGTCGGGAAATGATTCTGTTCGGGAAAAATGGTGCGGAACACTGGATCATCAGCAAAGGTAGTTGGGAAAAGCTACAGCAATTGCTGACTCCGGTAGTCAATCTGGCTGAAGCAGAACAGGTCACCCTGGTATTGGAGACGGGCAACAATGCCATGATTCCTTCCGCCTACCTCGGAGCAAAACTGGTCCGTGAAATGGGAAGCGATCACTTGAAGATCCTGTGGGACCCCTGCAACAGCATCTATGCAAACGAACTCACTTATCCTGACGGATATGATTGCCTCAATAATGGCAGTCTCGGACATTTCCACATCAAGGATGCCAAGGTGGATATGCCCAAAGCTTTGGTTGAATTCTGCGAACTGGGTAAGGGAGACATGGCTCCAATTCTTCAACCTTTGGCGGACAGATTAAAACAGGACGGATATGATGGCGTCACTTCCCTGGAAAGCGTTTATCGTCCGACCGGTGGAAACTTCGAGGATGGATTCAAAGCATCCGTGAAATACTTCAAGCAACTGTTTTCCTGACCTATTCACCAATGCTCCTCGACCTCCAATGAGAACACTGCACAAAAAGAAATCGATTCAGGAACGTCTCGCCCTATTCCGTTTTTTCTGCGTCGTGTTGATTGCTCTGATCATGTTGATTACGGCCTCCTGCTCCAAACAGGACGGAGCCATTGTTTTCAAGTATGCGAACGAGCAACCCGAACCCGCCATTCGAAGTCAGTCCATGAAGTTCTTTCAAAAGGAGTTGGAAAAACGAAGTAATGGACGCATCAAGGTGGAACTGTTTTTCGGGGGAGTTCTCGGAAATGAAAGGGAGTTGATGGACATGGTCGCCACCGGCGCCCTTCAAGGAACACGAGGTGGTTTTTTCGCAGATGCGAATCCAAAGTTTAGCTTGTTCAATCTGCCTTTCTTAGTCGAAAACTGGGATCAGGCCATGAAATTGGTCAACAGTGACTTCATGAAGAAGATTAACAAGGAAGCTGAGAAGAATGGTTTCCATGTCCCAGCAACGGGAATCTCCCAGGGGTTCAGAGCTCATACCAACAATAAAAGGGCAATCAAATCTCCAGATGACCTCAAAGGTCTGAAGATGAGAGTGCCCTCACAGGAGGTGTATGTTCAGACAGCCAAAGCGTTCGGCGCGAACCCGCAGGAAATCCCTTACATCGAAGTTTACCAATCGCTACAGACAGGAGTCGTGGACGGCCAAGACAATGCACCTTCAAATATTTGGGATTTCAAGATATTTGAAGTTTCCAAATATCTAACCATCAGCAATTACGCCACCGGCCCGGACCCATTCATGGTGAACGCCGCTTGGTATCAGAAATTACCGGTGGATCTCAAAACGATCTTTGATGAGGTGGCAACACAGGCCATTGCCGAAAGTGATCGAATGAATCGGGAAAAGGAATCCGAATTCATCTCCAAACTCTCAGAAAACATGGAGGTCAATTTCATCAAGGGCAAAGACCTGGATCCTTTCCGCAAGGCGGTGGAACCGGTGTATCAGTATTTTGTAGATAAAGGATCTTTCACAATGGCTGAAATTGAAGAGGCAAAAAGCGCGGCTCAAGGCGAACAATAAGCGAGGAAAGCAATACCGAATATTCAGTATTGACCAGGTAGACACTGGTCTCGATCCATGCGAAAACTCCTGCAATTTTCAGGTCGAATTTCAAGCATTCTTGAATTCCTGATCGCTTTCTTTTTCAGTTTGATTTTCGCTCTGGTCGTGCTGTTGGTTGTCCTGCGCTACGCATTTAACACCTCCATCATCGGGGCCAATGAAGTCATCACCATCCTTTTCGTATACACAACGTCGATCGGCTCCGCCCTTGCGGTCAAAAAACGGGGACACATTGCGATCCCTGTCATGGTAGACTTACTCCCCCCCAAAGCTCGCCGTTGCATCGATCTTGTCGGCCTATCGTTGATCCTGCTGATCAATGCAGTCATGCTATTCTACAGCCTAAGCTGGATCAAAACCACCGGCAACTTTCTGATGCCAGCTACAGGCTTACCTCGAATGACTGCCCAACTCTGCATTCCTCTGGGTTGTGGCCTTTCGGTTCTCTATTGCCTAACACTCATAGCAAATAGTTTCGCTCAAACGCCAAGCCAAGAGGATTCCCACGCTTCATTGGAAAAACCGGAATGACCCTGTTATTGATCAGCCTGATCCTGTTCCTTGCCCTGGGTATTCCGGTTGCCTTTTGCCTGGGCCTTTCCGCTTTCACTTACTTTCTAGTCAAGCAACCCGACCTGTTACAGGTGCTGCCTCAAAGACTTTTTGCCGGGATGGATTCGGAAGCCCTGATCGCCTTGCCCTTGTTCATCCTGATGGGACAGGTGATGAACGAAAGTGGCATCACGTCCAGACTGATTAATTTTTGTCAGTTTTTTGTTGGACGTTTTCAAGGCGGCCTCGGCTTGGTGAATGTCGGGTCCAGCATGCTGTTCGGTGGCATCTCTGGTTCATCCGCGTCAGACACCGCCTCCATAGGTTCTGTTCTGATTCCGGAAATGAAGAAGAGAGGCTACCCTGAAGACTTTGCTGCCGGACTGACCGTCGCTTCATCAACCATGGGCATGATCATTCCGCCGAGTATACCTATGGTGTTGTACGCCGTAACGGCTCAGGTCTCGGTAGGGCGTATGTTTCTCGGAGGGATTATCCCAGGCTTGATGGTGGGAATCTTTCAAATGGTCCTCACTCTATGGATTTCTAAAGTAAAAGATTATCCAAAAGAATCCACGCCATTCTCCTTCAAACTTTTGATCGAACAATTGAAGCAATCAGCTCTTGTTTTGATCATGCCTATATTTATCGTAGGTACGGTGGTTTACGGCATCGCCACAGCAACGGAATCGGCAGGACTCGGAGTCCTGTACGCCATAGTAATCGGTTTTTTCGTCACTCGTCATATGAAACGGGAAGACCTCATTCGCGCCTTCCGAAGTTCCATCATGACCAGCGCCAAAATCATGATGATCATCGCCTACTCCCAAGTCTTCATCTGGGTGCTGGCCCTGGAAAGAGTTCCTGAAGAAGTAGCTTTGTTCGTCAGCAGTCTCGGACTCTCTCCGATCCCCATGATGCTGCTCATTGTACTCGTCATTCTGGCAGCGGGCACATTCATAGACGTCAGTCCGGCCATCCTGCTGCTAACGCCTGTTTTCCTGCCGACTGTCACGGCAGCCGGAATCTCTCCGATTGTGTTCGGAGTCATTCTGGTCGCCGGTCTGGCCGTAGGGGCCTGTACCCCACCCGTCGGAAACTGCCTCAATGTCTGCTCCATTGTTTCCGGCCTCCGCATCGGAACCATTTTCAGGGGAGCGGCTGTATTCCTCGCAGCCAATGTCCTGATGCTAGTCCTACTGACACTCTTTCCAGCATTAGTCCTGTGGTTGCCAGAATTATTCATGGGAAATTAACGTATTTGGAAGATCAGTCCAGAACCAATAAATCGGACTCATCAAAAATCACCCGGAAGATTCGGAAAGCTTCAGTTTGATTAAAACCTCAATATCCATTTTCTTCCTTGTCTTCGTGATCATAGCGAAGCGGGTGGTTTAATATTCCTGAATAGTCCTACCGTATCGCTCTCTGAATCAAATTATGAGTGATACGCTGCACCCGTTCATCCGGCCCATGAGGACGCGACCAGTGGGACCAGGGAATCATGTGACCCGGCGGGCGTGAAAGTCCCTGACACCAGAAAATCGTCGAGGCGTTGAAAACAAAATTATCCTTGGGTCCGGGGTAGATAGTCGCGGTCCATTGTTGTGGGCGGACTCCCCCCACTAAAGCGGTACCTTCCGCAACCACTTCCAAACCCTCAATATCATCAGGAGGATCTCCATGATATTCCCACCCGACCAACCCGGAAATCGGCTCTCCTTTTTTCATGTTCGTGCCTTCAAAAATCCAATGATCCGGCTTCACAGCAATCCAATCCCCTCCTCCATTGACCGGCTCCACGTTTCGTGATCCGATCAAATAGCCTTCATCCGGTCCACGATGCGGAAAGGGTCCATTTAGTTTTTCTCTGAGTTTAGCCCACTTGTGATCGCCACCATAAGGTCCACCGCGAAAAATGATCCGTTTGGCTCGACCATCAACGCTATCTCGAAACGGACTCACCCAGCAAACGGAATTGCCCGAGAAGAACATCAGGTTCACACCGGATTTTTTCATTTCCACGACAGATTGATACTGCCGGATATCCCAGTATTCATCGTGCCCCACGCTCAGAAAAACTTTGCATTGCTTACCGCGCTCAGGACTCAACATATCGCTGTTCGAACAATATGAGACGTCGTAGCCGTGCTTCTCCAACCAGTAAGCAAACGGGAATTCGAAACACAACCACTCCCCGGATCCGACCGACTGAGGGTTTTCATAAATCTGCGCATACTTACTGTATGGGCGATCAAAGCTGACATCCGCCCATGGACCCTGATTGCCTTTCGGATGGGTGTAGACGGAATAATTATCCGGCCAGCGATTATAAGCCTGCCAAGTGTTGTCACTGCACTGAAAAAGTATATCCGCAGGCCGGTTGTCAGCTACAATGAAGACCACATAACTTTGCCAGGCGGCTTTAGTCACATCATCGGTCACCAAGGTCA
>DUCD01000267.1:0-17689 GCA_012959985.1 Verrucomicrobiales bacterium
TGTTGAATCAGGTAGATGGATTCATTGTGCCTTGTGAAGACTACGCGGAATATATGGGAGAATATCTTGGTATTCCACCGGAAAAGTTCCACTTAGTACCGTTGGGATTGAATTTGGATGACTTTTCCATGGCCCCAGCACTCGAGAAACCTCCTGCTGACGACAAGACTTCCTCAGGTCAAACCATCGGCTATTTAGCCAGAATCAGCCCGGAAAAAGGTTTTCACCGCCTTGTCGATGCATTCATTCAGTTGAAAAATATGAAAGGAACTGAAAAAGCCTGCCTGAAGGTGGCCGGCTGGCTGGGAGCTTCAAATCGCGAGTATTTCAACCAGCAGAAAGCTCGATTGGATAAAGCGGGATATGCCGGTGATTTTATTTTTGAAGAAAATATCAACCGCTTTGCTAAAATGCAGTTCCTGAGCTCATTGGATGTGTTTTCCGTACCGACGACTTACCGGGAACCGAAAGGGCGTTACATACTTGAGGCGATGGCGGCAAGTATCCCGGTGATTCAACCGAATCATGGAGCTTTCCCCGATATCATCCGAAACACGGGCGGCGGATGCCTCTTCGACCCGGAAGATCAAAACGAACCTGCGAAAAGCATCCATCACCTGCTAACCCACGATAAGGAGCGAAAAGACCGGGGCCGCCGTGCTAGAGAAAAGGTGTTTTCCCTTTATTCGGCAGAATCCATGGCCGATTCTGCTCTTTCAGTATACCGTCAGTTCATTAAGAACTGGACAAACTAGCAACAATTCATTCATTTCTTCTCCTAATCAGATGCAATTGAACGGATTTCCATTACCTGCGCCTAAAATTCCACCTGTCCTGGATCCAACTTTCCGCCCGGCTGTCTTCGCAATGAGGCACTTTCGTGCAACTGCACAAGCTGCAACCCAGCCGCAAAAGGTTAGGATCGCTCTGGAACGGGACCCCGATTCCATCTCTCGATTTGATCTTGAGATTCTGCCGCAGGATCATCCGCATCATGCTTCTAACGGTTTCTTTCTGGAGCGATTGACCAAATTTCTGCTTTGGTCACGAGGCGGTCACCGAATTTGGTATTCCGGCCCTGTGGCACTTGGCAACGAACTGGGAAACCACTACCAAAATACGCCCACTGGTCAATTCGATGCGGATATCATGGGAAATCAAATTTATGAACAGCCTTTTGAAGTCCGATGTGTGGATCCATCAGAATTACCGGAGGAAAGAGAATCAACTAAGCCGCTGGGACGTCACTTGAAAGGATGCCGTATCGGCTTCGATCTGGGCGCCAGTGATCGCAAAGTTGCGGCAGTCATTGATGGAGAAACGGTGTTCAGCGAGGAGATTCCCTGGGACCCGAAACCTCAGACGGACCCCGACTGGCATTTTAAGGAAATCAACGATTCCTTAAAGAGGGCTGCTGACAGAATGCCCAAGGTCGATGCTATCGGGGGAAGCTCGGCCGGCGTATTTGTCCGGAATCGGGTCAAGGTTGCCTCTCTCTTCCGCGGTGTGCCATCGGCACTTTTTGATAAAAAGGTCAAAGACCTTTTCCTGAACATCCAGAAAACATGGCAGAATATCCCTCTGGAGGTTTCCAATGATGGAGATATCACCGCACTGGCGGGATCGATGACTCTGAATCAGAACGCTGTTCTTGGAGTTGCCATGGGATCCAGCGAAGCGGCAGGTTACGTGAATCGCGCAGGAAACATCACCTCCTGGTTGAATGAGCTGGCTTTCTGTCCGATCGACTTTCAAACAAATGGAGCTGTTGACGAATGGTCGGGGGATCGTGGATGCGGGGTACAATGTTTCTCACAGCAGGCCGTCGGACGTCTCATCCCTAAAGCAGGTTTACCGATCGATCCCAAACTCGGCTTACCGGAACAACTGGTCAAGGTCCAGGAATTGATGCAGCAGGGAGACGATCGCGCCGCCCTGATCTACCGCACCATTGGCGTCTGGTTTGGTTACGCCATTGCCCATTATGCCGATTTTTATGATTTTGATTACCTTTTGATCATGGGAAGAGTTACCTCGGGACCGGGAGGAGAAATGATCATGGAAGAGTCTCGCCGCGTCCTGAACAAGGAATTCCCCGAACAATCAGAAAAAGTAAAATTTCATATTCCGGATGAGAAGGAGAAACGTCACGGCCAGGCCATGGCCGCCGCCAGTCTTCCCGTCCTGGACGACATGTCATAAAAGCATTGCGAATGAATCCCTACCACCAATATGTTCAGGGCATCAGTCATCTCCTGCATTCAGGAAAAGAACTGTCTCTCGGAGGTTTTGATACTGCCAATCACCCAACACTTCCGGAAAACGCTCCAAAAGTGATGATTTTCTCACCGCATCCGGATGACGAGTGCATCGTGGGCGGATTGCCACTTCGTTTAATGAAGGAGAACGGCTTTCGGGTCATCAACGTGGCCGTGACCCTCGGCAGCCATCAAGAGCGCAGACAGGGCCGCTTGAAGGAGTTGAAAGCGGCCTGCAGTCACCTTGGTTTTGATCTATTGGAAACCGCCCCTGACGGTCTGGAAAAAATTAAGCAGGCAACCCGGGACAAGCTCGGTTCCGAATGGAGTCAGTCCGTAGACTGCATCAAATCGATCTTAAAAACGCACCTACCCCGTTTGATCCTGCTACCTCACCAACTGGATCAGAACAGCACTCATATGGGCACCTTCTGTTTGGTCATGGACGCATTGAGGGGCCTGGGGCCTTCCTTCAATTGCTTCATCGCAGAGACCGAATTCTGGTCTCCCATGAAACATCCGAACCTAATGGTCCAGTCCAGTGTGGAGGATGTCGGCCAATTAATGGCCGCCCTTTCCTTCCACGTCGGGGAAGTGAGTCGTAATCCCTACCATTTGAGAACCCCGGCATGGATGATCGATAATGTCCGACGCGGGGGAGAACTCGTCGGCAACCAGGGAGGGACACCCCCTGATTTTGATTTTGCCACGCTATACCATCTCGAAAAATGGGGAAACCGAAAAAGAATAAAAACCCTGGAAAGCGGTCGTTTCATGGGCACAGATGACGGATTGGCAGAATTACTGAAATAATAATAACGGCATCACAGCGAAAGATAGTCGGCTGAAGTCATTAAGTTTCGGAACTTTTCACATCCAACATCCTGCATCGATCTAAAGTGCCCCCAATTAGACCTCAATACATTCTGAAATGAAAACACTGTTGATCATCGCCTTAATTATGAGCGGAATTCCTTCCATGAAAACAGAGGGGGCCGATCGCCCGGCAGGCAATCCGAAATCAACGCGATCTGTCGTCATGGCTCCTCATGGAATCGTGGCCACAAGCCACACTCTGGCCGCCCAAGTCGGAATCGACATTCTTAAAAAAGGGGGCAATGCAGTGGATGCCGCCATTGCCGCAAATGCAGTCATCGGAGCTACGGAACCTATGAGTTGCGGCATCGGTGGAGACTTGTTTGCCATTGTCTGGAACGCCAAGGATCAAAAACTCTATGGGCTGAACGCCAGCGGTCGTTCACCTTATGCAACCAGCATTAATTACTTTAAATCACGGGGATTGAAGGAAATCCCTATAAAAGGCCCTTTAAGCTGGTCGGTACCAGGCTGTGTCTCCGGTTGGGAAGCGTTGAAAACCCGGTTCGGCACCATGGAATTCAAAACCCTCCTCCAACCTGCCATCGATTATTGTGAGCAGGGATTTCCCGTCACTGAGATCATCGGTAGTGGTTGGAAAGGTTCCGAAATCCTGCTAAGGCAAACTCCCAATGCCGCGAAGACCTACCTTAAAAACGGACGGGCTCCTGAAATCGGAGAGATGATGACCAATCTCTATTTAGCCAGGACTTATCGATCCATTGCGAAACAAGGAGCTCGGGTTTTCTATTCAGGCTCCATCGCTGATGAAATCGTTGAATACAGTCGCAAAACGGGAGGGTTGTTTTCAAAAAAGGATTTTTCAGATCACACAGCGAGCTGGATTGATCCAGTGAGCACAAGCTATCGCGGTTACGATGTTTGGGAACTCCCACCGAACGGCCAAGGTATTGCCGCCCTGCAAATCCTGAACTTGTTGGAACCTTATGACATTTCAGCCATGGGTCACAATTCACCGGAGTTTCTGCATCGATTCATTGAAGCCAAAAAACTCGCTTTTGCCGATCGAGCAAAATTCTACACCGATCCGGAAGTGGAAAAAAACCTCCCCATTGCCGAATTGATTTCCAAAGCCTATGCCGATGAACGCCGTAAACTAATCGATCTTAAAAAGGCTGCGCGGGTTGTGCCGGCCGGTGATCCGATACTGTCCCACGGTGATACTATCTATATGACGGTCGTCGACAAAGACCGCAATGCGGTTTCTCTGATCCAGAGCGTGTACTATGGTTGGGGTTCAGGCCATGTACCCGGAAATCTCGGTTTCATGCTCCAGAACCGTGGCTGCCTTTTTGCCCTGGATCCGAATCACCTGAATGCTCTTAAACCTCATAAACGACCTTTCCATACCATCATTCCCGCAATGGTCACTAAAGACAACGAAGCCTGGTTAAGTTTCGGGGTCATGGGAGGTGACATGCAGCCTCAGGGTCATGTGCAGGTACTCATGAATATGATCGATCATGGCATGAACGTCCAGGAAGCAGGAGACGCCGCCAGAGTCAGGCATTTCGGATCAGATTCTCCAACCGGATCCATCATGAGCGACGGCGGTGAAGTTCAAATCGAATCAGGAATTGACCCAGAAGTAAAAAATGCGTTGGAATCCATGGGGCATACGGTGCGTTACAGCAAAGGGGCTTTCGGCGGATACCAAGCTATCCGAATCGACCGGGAACAAGGCATCCTTCATGGCGGATCCGACCCCAGAAAAGACGGCGCTGCAATTGGCTATTGACAACATTCACAACTTCGAGAACCCCGAATGGTTAAAAAAAAAACATCTACCAACACTCAGCTCAATTTGGAATTGCCGGCCGGGAGTAAAAAAAGATCCTACAAGAAACGAAAAACGACAGGAAAAGGCCGCAATCCGCTAAAAGCGCTCTCCCCCATTTCTCTTCAATCAGGAAAAGCCGTTCTCCGCATCAAGAATCAGGATTGCTTTCAGGGCCTGAAATCGCTGGACGCGGAATCCATTGATGTGATCGTGACATCCCCCCCCTACAACGTCGGGACAGGGTATTCTCAGTATGACGATAAAGTACCTCGCGGAGAATATCTCGAGTGGCTGAATCAATGGGCGGAACAGGTATGGAGGGTGCTTAAACCGGAGGGGTCTCTGTTCTTCAATGTGGGGGGAGTTCCATCCGACCCCTGGGTTCCCATGCAGGCAGCGGCCACTGTTGCCGGAGCCGGGCACGTCGGCCTGATGCATCAGGCGGAACGTTTCAAGTTTCAGAATTCATTCCACTGGATCAAGTCCATTGCCATTGATAAGAAAAATGTAGGAAAGAACACCCAACTTCAAGACGACATCGCCGTCGGACATTATAAACCCATTCAAAGCCCTCGTTTTATCAACGATTGTCACGAATACATATTTCATTTTACGAAGTCGGGAAACGTTCCACTGGATCGATTGGCTCTAGGAGTAGCCTATCAGGACAAATCCAATGTGGCCCGATGGAAATCCGCAGGTAAAGATCGTCGCTGCCGCGGAAACTGCTGGTTTCTTCCTTATGAAACCATCACCAAACGCTCAAAGGATCGCCCTCACCCGGCAACCTTTCCCGTCCAGTTAGCTTCCTGGTGCATTAAAATCCATGGAGCCAATAAAGATTCTCTGGTGATGGATCCATTTCTGGGTATGGGTAGCACCGCTCTGGCCTGTGCCGAACTTGAAATTCCTTTCCTCGGATTTGAAATCGATCAAGAGTATTTCAAGATCTGCAGGGAACGTCTCAGGACAAGGAGGAATGTCTGCTATGACTGCTTTTTACCGGTTCCCATAAAAACCATTTTCATCTATCTGCTTGTGAATTGGGGGGATTCAGATTAAACATCATGAATGAATCCCCTGAATTCAAGTCCAACGTTCTGCTCCCTGCTCCGAATTCTAAGCCTGTCGACCATTCTGACACTTCCGACACTTTCTTCACGAGCACTGGATGCCAATTACGACGAGAGTAAAATACCCGCTTATGAATTGCCCCCACTTCTGATCTCGGAATCCGGAGAGAAGATCAAGACTGTCGAAGCCTGGGAAAAAACCCGCCGTCCCGAAATACTCGATTTGTTTCGTTCCCAAATGTACGGCAAAAACCCCGGACGTCTCGCTTACATGAAATTTGTAACGACCGAATCCACCACTTCAGCTTTAAACGGCAAATCCCTCCGCAAACAAATATCCGTTCGATTTGATGGCACCGAAGAGGGGCCACAAATGGAAATCCTTCTCTATCTTCCCGCTTCAGCTAAAGGACCGGTGCCTGTTTTCGTGGGTTTGAATTTCGGTGGAAATCATACGATCCATTCTGATCCAGCTATTCATATCTCAAAAAGCTGGATGCGGAACCGCAAAGATTCAGGGGTTATCGATCACAAAGCGACTGAAGCTGCCCGGGGAAAAAGTGCAGGCCGATGGGCTGTCAATGAAATCAACCAACGAGGTTATGGACTGGCCACTATTTATTATGGGGACATCGATCCTGATTTTGAAGATGGTTTTAAAAACGGAGTTCACGCCATGTTCTACAGGAATGAACAAAAAGGACCCAAATCCGATGAATGGGGTTCCATTGCAACCTGGGCCTGGGGACTGAGCCGAGCTATGGACTACTTCGAAACCGACGCTTCCATCGATCATCGTCGAGTCGCTGTAATGGGGCATTCAAGGTTGGGGAAAACGTCCCTATGGGCGGGTGCGGAAGACTCTCGTTTCGCTCTGGTCATTTCCAATGATTCTGGATGTGGCGGCGCCGCTCTCAATAGACGCGCAATCGGAGAAACCGTCCATAGAATCAATACGTCTTTCCCTCATTGGTTCTGCGATAATTTCATCCAATACAACAACAAGGAAAACAGTATCCCGTTTGATCAGCACCAACTCATTGCATTGATGGCGCCGCGTCCGGTCTATGTTGCCAGTGCCGAACAGGATCGCTGGGCCGACCCAAAAGGAGAGTTCCTTTCGGCAAAGCATGCCAGTCCGGTTTATCGGCTTTACGGGAAAAAGGGAATGGGTCAGGAAGAGATGCCGCAAGTTAATCAACCCATACACAATCAGATCGGTTACCATATCCGTAGTGGCAAGCACAACGTAACGGACTTTGACTGGACACAGTACCTGAACTTCGCCGATCAGCACTTACGTTAACAATCCCATGAAACCCATCCGACGAGATCCAGCTGAAATCAAACCCTGGGCGGAAACATGTGGTGCGATTCGCTGCATCATTGAAGAAGCGGACGGCGCCGCAGGAGAAATCCACCATGTGGAAATCCAGGACGCCAAGATGCATTATCACAAGAAAACGGACGAATTCTATTACATCATTGATGGCCAGGGAAAAATGATTCTTGATGAAGAGGAGATTGAGCTCCACAAAGGCGTTGTGGTCTACCTACCACGCGGGGTCAAACAACAAAGCCGTGGGAAAACTCACGGTGCTCACCATTTGCATCCCACGCGGTGTGCTCCACGACGTACATGAACTGGAGTAGCAAATAGACGCCATTCCGGAAGAAACCAGAACCCAATCCTAGTTAGGGGGCGTCGGAAAACTCTTCAATACAACGGAAGCGTTGAGATTTTCTCTCAGGGCCCCCCTCGATTCATATGGCAATCCAACCACAGAAACGGCTTCAATTCCTAAAATAAGGAAATGAAGACCGCCCTGTGTATAAGACGCTTTGCCAAGTGGGTACTGCTACCCACAATCTATCAAAAAGCCGATTTAAATCGGCTTGGTATGTGGAGAAAAAGGGGTTTTTACAAGACCTTCACATTGGAAGCTTGCATGCCCTTTCGGCCCTCGGTTTCCTCGAACTCAACGAGGTCACCTTCTTGGAGTTGCCCTCCTTCAACCTCATTGATATGCACGAACAGATCCTTGCCACCGTCATCGGGCTCAATGAAACCGTATCCTTTTTGATCAAAAAACCTAGCTACTTTACCTTTTGCCATTTTAGTTCCTTATATTAATAAATCCCATCGTAAGGGCATCACGGAGCGTGCCTCAAAGTTTTCAGTTAGCAAGTAAAATAGTTGACCTTTTGACGAGGACAGGAAATTATTGACGGAAAATCGACATTCGTGCCCCTGGTTTCCGTCAAAAAATGAGTGTCTTCCTCTTAACTTTCACGGTCTATTGATTCAAAACGCATGAATCCTTTTATTCTTGCCACAACGACCCTGTAAGCCCATGTTTAAAACTGCGATGGCTAGGAAAATTGTCAAGGCATCAGGACAGAATTAACAGACATGCCTCTCAAGAATTTGGCCGCTAGTTTGATTAAATCACTTCACTTTCCCGTTTTGGTCTACATCCTTTGGGTGAGTATGGCCGTGCTAATTGACCCACTTTTGGCCGACACCTCAAAGATTGATGCACAACCGCAACCGTTTCAGGGTAAACCGAGTGAATCATCATCTCCGCCCGTAAAAAAAGAACCTGCGAAACCACCGGTCGAGAAACAAAGCGTTCATTGGGCTTTTCAGTCACCCAGTGCGATCGCCCCCCCGGCAATCGAACAGACCCTTTGGCCGCGTGGGAGCATCGACACATTTATTCTGGCACAACTGGAATCCCAAGACCTCCAGCCCGTTCCGGATGCAAATCGGGCCACACTCGTCCGACGTTTGTACTTTGACCTGATCGGCTTGCCTCCCACTCCAAATCAGCTAAAGGAAGTGGTTGATGACGTTTCGACCGACGCCTTGGCTAAATTGGTGGATCGCCTGCTAGCTTCATCTCATTTTGGAGAACGATGGGCTCGCTACTGGCTTGATGTTGTTCGTTTTGCGGAATCCAGTGGTAAGGAGTTTAACTTCACCTATCCCCATGCCTGGCCTTTTCGGGACTATGTGATTAATGCGTTCAATCACGACAAGCCTTTCAATCAGTTTGTTTCCGAACAGATTGCCGGCGACTTACTACCTGAGACTGCCGACGAATCAGCCCGTGATCGAGAAGATCGCCTTATCGCCCCAAGCATGTTGGCCTTCGGGCCGAAACGCCACAACTCCAGCGGAAAGGATTTCAGAATGGGGATTGTCGATGACCAAATCGACGTAACCTGTCAGGCCATTCTGGGACTCACCGTGGCGTGCGCCAAATGTCACGACCACAAATTCGACCCGATTCCGATCGAGGATTATTACGCATTGGCTGGCATCTTCCTAAGCACAGAGCCGCTCTACGGCACCATTCAGCAGAAATACAGCAACAATCCGACCGACTTGCTTCCCATCGGTCCAGATGGAGCCCCTCTTCATGCGATTGCTACTGCACATGATGAGAAAATCGCGGCTGCCGAGAAACCCTTGAATGCCAAGCAGGAGGAGTTGAAAAAGGCTGAAGAAGCTGTAAAAACAGCCACTCAACAGATAACGGAGGCAGAAAAACTACTCACGCAGTCTGGGCTGGCAACTGAGCCACCAACTCAGCAAATCAAGGACTCGAATGAGACGGATTCCAATGAGGCGAATCAGGAAGACTTGGAGGCTGAAGCAGAAGTGAAAACACCCCGGCAGTTACTGGACACAGCGACCGAGGAACTGGCAGCAGCGGAAAATCGAGTCAAACAATTCACAGAGGAACTGCTCCCACTGAAAACTATTGTAGAAGAACTTAAAAAAACGGCACCTCCTCGACCTCCTTACGCCATGAGCGCCAGGGATCGAGACAAACCGGCCGATACAAAAGTGGCTATTCGCGGCGATTTCAGAAAACTGGGCGATACAGTTCCCCGGGGTTTTCTCAGCGCATTGGAGGTGACCGACACACCCAGTATCGATCCCGAACACAGTGGTCGACTCGAATTGGCTCAATGGTTGACCAGTAAGCACAATCCCTTGACCGCCCGCGTTTTTGTAAATCGCATCTGGCACCACTTGTTCGGCAGAGGCTTGGTCGAAACGGTCGATAATTTTGGGATGATGGGAAAAAAACCAAGTCATCCGGATTTACTCGACTCACTGGCCGTTCAGTTCATGGGCGATGGATGGTCGATCAAACGAATGATCCGTACTATAGTGCTGAGCCGCACTTACCAACTCAGCTGCCAAGTGCATACAGCTAATCTGAAAAGGGATCCCGGTAATAAACTGCTTTGGCGTTCAACCCCGCGCCGACTTTCAGTGGAAGCGATTCGTGATGCTATTCTGACCATAAGTGGGCAACTCGATTTAACGCCTCCCCGAAGCTCTTCGGTAACCTTGCTGGGCGACCAAATGGTCCGTGGTGTCGCCCTCGAAAAATTGCAACCTACGAATCATCACCGGAGTATCTACCTGCCCGTAGTTCGTGATTATTTACCGGATCTGTTTGATCGGTTTGATTTCCCCTCCCCCAGTCTGGTCAGTGGTCGTCGAATGGCGACCAATGTTCCCTCGCAGGCACTCTATCTTCGCAATTCAACATTTGTTGCCGAACAGGCTCTCCATGCCGCAAAACGATTACTGACTCACAAAATTAATGACGAAGCCCAAATAGATCAGGCCATGCGATGGGTATTTTCACGCAAAGCCACCGATATCGAACGTGAGGCAACGCTGGCGCTGATCCTCCCTATCCAGAAAGCCGCACCGGCTATCGAAAACGGTGAAACGATCGCCTGGGCCTCCTTATTCCGAGCCTTATTTGCCACCGCAGAATTTCGCTATCTGGTGGACATTGAATCACCGGATGATTCAACTTCGATCTCCACACAAATCACAGCCTTCGATTCCGTGTTGTCTCACGAAAAAAATCCATGACAAGCCCTCACTCCAAATCGATCACTCGTTGCTCGAACATTCCCGGATCGAGTGTACCCGGGCAGCATGCCTTGTCACGCCGTGAATGGCTCAAACTGGGGTCCTGCGGATTCGGTTCATTGGCTTTGGCTGGACTCGCTGCCAATTCCTCTATGGCAGGACCGTTGACACCGCGTAGCCACCATTTTGCTCCAAAAGCCAAACGGGTCATTTTTCTGTTCATGAATGGCGGGCCTTCCCAGCAGGATACCTTCGACTACAAACCGAAACTCTATGTCGACGGAGGCAAGAAGGGGAAAAACAAACAAAACCTCCTGGCTCCTCTCTGGGATTTTTCTCAGCATGGTCAAAGCGGTTTGTGGATCTCCGAACTGTTCCCGCATCTGGCTAAACAGGCCGATCGACTCTGTGTGATCAACAGCATGCAAACGGACAGTCGGGCACATCCGCTGGCAATTCCTCTGCTGCACACGGGCAGCTTCCAATTTGTCCGTCCTTCCATGGGTGCATGGGTGTTGTATGGACTGGGCAGCCCCAACACAAACCTACCCGGCTATATCACGATCAAACCGACTCGAACTTTCGGTGGCCCCTCCAACTATGGGAGCGCTTTCCTGCCAAGCGCTTATCAGGCAACAAGAATTGGTTGGGAAGGGCGACCGGTTAAGGATGCCAAAATCAGCCATCTGGCTCCCAATGAGGATTTTCCGGGACTCTCTCGTGGAGTCTTGAAACTGACTCAAACTCTGAACCGCGAGTTGTTGAAACGGTCGGCAGACAATTCTGAAATCCAGGGCGTCATCGACTCTCTCAACTTGAGTAATCATATGGAACAAACCGTTCCCGAAGTCATGGATCTTAACAAAGAATCACCGGAAACCTTGGCTTCGTACGGTATTGGCCAAAAACGCACTGATGACTTCGGCCGTCAATGCCTGACGGCACGCCGATTGGTGGAAGCGGGTGTGCGATTTGTCGAGTTGGCCAATAGCGGTTGGGATCACCATTCCAGCTTGGATACCGGTCTCCCCAAACGCTGTGAGGAAGTCGATCAACCCATTGCGGCACTCTTAGCCGACCTCCAACACCGTGGGCTGTTGGACGAAACACTCGTATTCTGGGGCGGCGAGTTTGGACGCCAACCGGAAACTCAGATTCTTTCCGGCGAAGTCGCTCTGGGCCGCGACCATAACGCGGCGGGTTACACGGTGTGGATGGCAGGCGGAGGCGTCCGTGCCGGAAAGGCTTACGGCACCACGGACGAATATGGCTATGAAGCGGTAGAGAATCCGGTTCACCTCCATGACTTACATGCCACTATGCTGCACTTATTAGGGTTGGACCACCTGCGTCTGACTTACCGCTATGCCGGTCGCGATTTCCGATTAACTGACGTGCACGGCAACGTAATTCATGACCTCATCGCGTAACGCGTCTGGCCGGAAAAATCATCAAACTTTTCGATAAGGATAGAGCGCTTCCTTAATCGTCAATCCTCGTAAGTCGATTTTTTCCAAATCGGCAGTTCCAACACCGTGATGTTCCGCCAACATTAAATGATTATCAGAATTCTCAAACGGTGGTTTCCCTTTGAGCGCTCGGGGATCGTAACCCATCACCGCCGTCCCCACAGCATCGGTGGAAACAGAATTGAGGCCGGCAATCAGCACACCCGGTTGAGTGAATTCCACATGGCCAGTCCATGGGCCTTCACCGCCTTTCATCGATGTGATTCCATCGATGATCGAGATGTGAATCGGGCGGATTTCATTAAGATCGGCAACGATTCGTGGAACTCGATATCCAGAGTGAGTGGAACTGGCTTCCAATAATTCACCTGGAATTAAACTGCTTGAAAAACGTTTGGGATCATGGAAGGGCCCCCTCCCCTTGATTGCATTTTCATCGACGGCCTCATCACCGTAAAGAGAGTTTGGTGTAATGCCAAAAATGTTTTTCATCGCCAATGTAACCCCAGCGGTCACGTGGTCCTTCAATTTGGCGAGTGAAATAAAAACATCCGTATCCTCATAAGAGTGGTTTAGATCGAAGTAAAAGAATAGATGCCCGCCGGATGGCATTTTGAAATTTGAATACGCCTTACCTAAACCCAAATTTCTGGTGTTTTCATACTCGACTTTCCCCAAGGCGGACAATGCATTCACATCAAAATTTGCATCCACCATCGTCGCTTCCAGGTTTTCACGTCGATTTGTGGATTCAACAAAGCGAACTCGCTTCGCCCCAGCCTTGAAGAGTTCTGTAGTCAACGCCATCACCGTCGATGGGTGGGTCATATAACTTTCACCTACTGGTCGATCAAAGAGATTACTGAAATCGGATCCAGTTAAATTGATTTTAACCGTCACCGTTTTTTCTTTAACCAAAGAACCAATGCCCCCCAATAAATCAAAACATCGGGCCATAGATTGAGACACCTCTTTGCCATAGGTTTTACATGGAACGATAGACACCTTGGCATTCGATAGAGTTGAAGGTGAGAGCTGGATTTTCGGGTTTCCCCAATCTTGGGCCGAAAGCCATGAAGGGCTGAGAAGCCCTGAAGCAACGGTCATTCCAGCCGTGCAACGAATGAATTCTCTTCTGCTAAAACAGTTTCGCGAGGGCATATCGCATCAAGCCATATTTGGAGGAGTTTGTAAACAACAAGTCGACTCGTCTTAAACTTTCCACCACTTGAGAGAGGTCTTTTAATCCCCTTTTAGACATATTGAAGATCAGACACTAGTTAATAAAGGTCTCCACCTATTCGGGCAAATCCTGTCCTTTTGTTTCCGGCATAAACAGTATCAGAACAGCACCGACGAGAAACAGTAGTCCGAGCGAAGACACCGCCACGCCAAAATTCAACCCTTCCTGCCCTTTGAGCCATCCGGAGAAGAATAAAACGGGTACTGCCAGTATGCGCCCACCATTGAAACAGAAACTGGTACCGGTCGCCCGAAGGTGCGTCGGGAAAAGCTCCGGGAAATAGATCGCAAACCCTGCATGCATGCCTAAGGTCAAAAATCCGAATACAGGCAATACCCACAACAGTTGTTGATAGGACTGGGGGCCGAAGCAAGTCACAGGCACAAACAGAAACGCCAACAATTGAAAGACTAAGAATGTACGGCGGCGGCCGAACTTTGCACAAAGAGGGCCAAATGCCAGCAACCCCAATCCTCCGCCTGCCGTTTGAACAATGCCATAGGCAAATTTAGACTTGTGCGCTGCTGATTCAACGCCGGCACCCTCCTGCAAAAGCAATTGTCGCGCTAAGTCCTGTCCGGCAACGGTCACTGCCCAGAAGGTTCCCAAGCCTACCGCCGCCAACCCCATTCCCAGAAACGCACGCCCTCTCCACGCTGGGTTGAGTAGCAGATCCTTAAAGCTTCCCAGCTGGACTGACCTTGGTGAATCCTTTGCCTGCGCGGCTTTGGTTTTCCATTTATCCGGTTCACGCACAGAAACCCGCACCCATAAAACAAGAAACGCCGGAATAATTCCGATTAAATAAGCATATTGCCAATGTGCCCCAACCGCCATACCGGCCAATGCAGCCATCCAAGTGCCCAATACACTCGAGGCATGGAAAATGCCGGATGCATGCGCCCGTGCACGAACCGGGAATACCTCAGCCACCAGACTTGCCGCCACGGCCCATTCACCGCCGACGCCCATCGCCACCAGAAACCTGAGAGTGGCAACATGCCAAAGCTCAGATGCGAAGTAAGTCAAACCGGAGAACACTGAGTACATCAAGATGGTAGCGATCATGATAGGTCGTCGACCAATGCGATCTGCCAGTGATCCAGCTGCCAAACCACCCACTGTCCCTCCCAAAAGAAAGATACCAAGAAACATATCGCCGTACTTTTTCACATCGCCCCCATCGCTGCCGAGAATGTCGGACAACATCTGGTTGCGCGTGAGGTTGAATATCTGACCTTCGTAAACGTCGAACACCCAACCTACTGACGCAATCGCCAGAACCAACCACTGATATCGGGTAACACCCCGATACCATGGTTCGTTCTGCTTTACTTCACTATTCATTCAGGCAGTTCCTTCCTGTCAGTTGAGTATCCATTGGAGAGCCTTCAATCAACTCTTTACCGACATAGCATCACTTCATGAGAACATTTCCTCGATCATGACTCCTTCGCGCCGCTTAATTGATTCCTGAGCCGCCAGGCACATGGCAACACTCATCCTTGCTGACGGGCCATCCGTAAGCGGTCGTTTTCCAGTTCGGCAGCATTCTATGAAATGTTCAAGCTCGGGGCGAATTCCTCGGTCAATTCCACCGGAAGCGTCTTTAAAGACGGTTTCATCCGCAGGGTCCGCAACCTGTATTTCAGTCCTTTCGTGTAGATCGAAACGGTGGTGAACCAGTTTTTGAGCTTGGTTCCAGGTGTCAATTCTGCCGCCATTTCCTACGGCACCAATTTCCGTTTCACCACCATACGGTGCGAACAGGCAAAGTTCCAAATTGGCTCGACGTTCACCTTCAAATTCGATCAACACCTGCGCATTATCGAGCGTATTGCGATCCAACAACACATTGCGGCCACCAGTGGCTGCAACACGAATCGGCCGCTTGTCTAGAATCCAATGGAACAAATCAAAATGATGACTGTTTTTCTCGAGAATCGTCCCCCCGCTCAACGCTTCATCTGATCGCCATCCGGGACGCATCGGCCCACGAAACTCACGGCACCACATCAGGTGCAGATCGCCAATGTCACCTTGGTCAATCATCCTTTTCAGATGGTGATACAATCGCTGGAACCGCATCTCATGCCCCACCTGCAGTACCCGGTCGGCCGTTTCGGATGCGTCGATGATTTCACCACACTCTTGAACGGTTAGTCCCAATGGTTTCTCGCACAACACGTGCTTGCCCGCCTCGAAAGCAGCCAGACAGGCTGCGTGGTGTTGATGATTGGGCAGGGCAATTACGACAGCATCGATAGCTTCGATCTCCAGTATCCGCCGCCAATCGGTCGATGTCCGCAAATCCTCACCGACAACCGCTTTTGCCTTCGTCAAACTTGTTTCGCTCCGACTGCTGGCCGCAATCACGTTGACTCCACCTAAGCACTTTAGATTTGCTAAATGCGCCTCACGTCCAAACCAGCCGGCACCCAAAACCCCGATATTAAGTGGTTCGTTCATTTAGTTATTCTTTCGGTATGGGTTCCAAGAAATGACGATACTGATAATCTACAATCAAAATACCGGTATCAGACGTTTGTTAGCGGAGAAATCAAACAATAGTTTCATACTCAATCGCGATTCCTTCCAACCTCAAGCACCGAGACCGTGCAATCGATACAGGATGGGTTTCAGAATTTGAGTGAATCATTCGAGCTCGGGATCGATCAGCTGTTGTTCCCCATGTGCTTTGTTCGAGGTGTTTTCTATTATCGGCGTGATTCAACCGAGCCATAATGATAGGCAAATTCGATCTGAGAACCGTTTCGATTGAGAGCACCGAAACCAAGAGTGCCCCCCCTTATGTTCGATTTCTAAAAGGATAGAGCCTTTGCCGTCCTTCTTCTCCAGCATTGCAACAATGACGCAACCTCTGATCGGAATATTCGCCGGTGTCACGCCTGAAACGGGTCTCTTTTCCCCATCAACCAAGAGAGTCCCCGAAAACGTTTGTCCTGATTCTCCTTCAAGCTTCAAGATCACATCCTCCGTAACAATCGACCGTTTGTGGATTTTGAAATTACCGGCGTCCAGAGATCGGATCACACAACCCGAACCAAATAGGAGGATAATTGTTACAAGTGCTGTTTCTGCTAACTTTCTCATTATCTTATCTTTCCCTCTTTTTCGAATGCCTTTCTTCAACGGCCCAATATCAGCTCGGTTCGCTGAATTAAATTGTTATGAGGTTCTTGACTTTTGATTAAGCATGACTCCATCCAAGTCTTTGATATCCGTGTCCTGAGTCCACACTAAGACCTTATATTTTCGGGCGGTTGCGTAAATGATACTATCCGCCAATGGCCACTTGAATTCAACACCCATTCTCCATCCAGTACAATAACAATTCCATGCTCGATTTGGGCTATTGCCTCAAGTGCCGATTCCTCATTCCTTTGGCGCAGTATGTTCTCGAAAACTTCGGTTATTTTAATACCGGGAACGCGCCATTTATTTATTGCCACAATCGGCTTGGCAAATAGGTCGGAGTTTTTATCACCGGAAAAATAATCGTAATACCGTAGTGACATCGATCAGATGGGTCAATCCATTTTGAATCACCAGAATCTCTGCCAGGAATCAATCAATGAAGTTGGAGAGCCCAGCTTCTGTTTTAGGCTGCGGAGGCTCAATGCGTCGTGTCGTTTTGCCAATCGAACTCCATGGTCATCTTTCACGAGTGGGCAATGAAAAAACGAAGGGACAGGGAGATCCAATGCTTTGTAAATTAAAAGCTGACGCGCAGCTGATTTCAGTAAATCCTCTCCCCGGACCACTTCGGTTATCCGCATGGCAGCATCGTCGACCACGACGGCGAGTTGATAGGAAGGTCGACCATCTTTTTGCCAAACGACAAAATCCCCAAAATGAACCCCGCCTTTAAATTGTTGAAGCCCCCGGCAACCGTCGTCAAACAGGAGCTTCCCACCCTCCGGCACTTTAAACCTCCAGGCATAGGGTTTATCCGGAGCTGGATTCGAAGATTCAGCCAACCGTCGGCAGGTTCCTGGATAGATCGGTTCATCATCACCCTCTCCGGGATGAGGAGCAT
>DUCD01000267.1:17714-21001 GCA_012959985.1 Verrucomicrobiales bacterium
GGTCTTTGCGGGTACACCAACATCGATAAACCCATCCGCAGTCTACCAATTGGTTGATGGCAGATTGATAGAGACTCATCCTTTCGCTTTGATGGTAGGGCGCAAAAGCCCCCCCCTGGTCGGGCCCCTCCTTCCAATCGATTCCGAGCCATTTCAGATCCTCGATAGATGCCTGTACATATTCTGTACGACATCGTTCCGGATCCAAATCTTCATTGCGGTAGACCAGACAACCTCCATTTACACGAGCCCTCTGATAGGCTGCCCAGAAAGTGCGAGCATGCCCTACATGCAAATAGCCTGTCGGGGTGGGGGCAATTCGTCCTCGATAGGCACCAACCATTTCAATTTGAACCGAGAGGGGGTATTTCCGGAAAAAAACCTGCCACCTGAAACTGCTTGAGAACGGTTTCCGTTCGATTCGGGAAATACTCTTCCATGATACGTTGATTCTCAACTGACCAATGATCTGTCACAGTATAACGCTCAAATGGACCCTCCTTGTATGAGTGGATGTTTTTTCGATAATCCCCCCAGCGAGCCGCTTCGGCAAACACCGCTGATTCGATCCGCTCCGATCGATATCTCCAACGTCCAATATTCGATTCAGGAGAAAGGGCTCCGCCCTTCTTGAAATGCCGCTGTACATGATCCGCAAACTGTCGACGAAACTCAGGGTTTGCTATCAGTTGATGGAATAATCGGGTGGGACTCTGATCGTGATTCATGTCCAACACATTGACGTCGACCTTCTCAAGGGTTCTTTCCGCATCCCAAATGAAAAATTTGAATCCACCTTTGGAATGCCTGGGATTGACTGCGTACCAATTTGAGATGGCATCCCAATCGGAATTGCCTCCAAAATAATTGACGATCATGTAGTCGATGAACGCCGGAAAATCCAGAAGTCTTCGAAATGCGTGATAGGCATCGGAATCCGTCAATCCGGCATTGGCAACATCCATCATTTCAGCCCAGGCAGATCGATATCCATTAATTATTTTCCCAGAATTCAATGCATCATAATCTTCCGGACTTCCTCCCAGATAAGATGCTGAAAAGGAAGCATCCGGACGCTCACAAGGATTATATAGCCCCCAATATAATCCATTGAGATACAAATGAACGAATCTTCCATGAGGTGAAGCATAGCCCATATCACGCAGTGTATCCCGCATCCATTGATCACGCAGGTATTGAGCTTGGCTGCGTTCCTCATGACTTGGGTGAAGCCATGAATTGTTGGTTCCCGCCCTGAGAACCAGTGTTTCAAAGACAGCCACTTTTGCGTCCGGAAACACCCTGGCCTCCAAGCTTGGATCACCGTAGCGTTTCTTGAACACAAGGCGAAAAGAATGTTTCGGTGATTCTTCAGGCCGTCGGCTCCAGCCACCCTGAATCCGTATTCCACAATCAGATTGAAAACCACGATGACCACCGGAATGAATCCACTCAATGGAAGCCGGCCTTTCCCACCCAATTCCGGTTTCGAGCGGATTGGAGTAGATCCCTACTTGTGCATCAAACAGATCGGCAGCATCCATAACTATCGAGAGACTGGGCAACGACTCCAAGCTTTCCCGTAATTGAATTTCCGAATCCACATTTTCAAAATAAGCCTTACTCAGTCCGTAATGAGTTTGAACCAGCGCTCCATTGCGAACGCCCCAATGATCCGGAAAATGATTTCCATTCTGGCTTAGAACACTGTCAGGAAACAGAAAGGTATGGGTTTGACTACCCGGAGAAAGAAATCCACTTCGAAATACATTGAATTTCAATATCGTAGTCACTGAGATGGGTATCGGTTCCGAGTAGACCTTTCCTCGGGTCTCAGTGGGCATGGATCCATCAAGAGTATACCGAATCTGAACATCGGGTGTCGGGCAGGATAGATTCACCTCGAAGGGTGTCGTAAAGATCCCTCTATGAACATCGATCTTCACTTCGGTGATCTCTCCCTGTAAACGATCATGGTTGCGTTTGCCGGGAGTGGGAGAATGAAAAAAGGTCTGATGCCTCCTCCATGAGGGTCCGGTTGGCAACGGTTCACTCTCCCAGGATTGATCAATCCCATAGGAAACATCAACCTTTTGTTTCGGAAATTTGGGGAGGTAGTGCTGGGCAATGGTTTGCCCATCGGGATTCACCAAAGCAAGGTACTCCCCCTTATTCGACAAGGAAAAATTGGTATGTAGTTCTCCATGGGAAAACGCTCTGTTTTTTCCCGAAGCAAAGATGACAATGAATTCACCGGGAACCAGATCAACGGAAGGAATTTGCCATCGTTTCAATTGCACGAAGTCATCGGTGAGAAACCAGCCCTCTAGATTCACGGTTTGATCTCCAAGATTGCAGAGTTCAATCCAATCTGAGAAGTCGCCGTTTTCATCAGCTAAGGTCGAATTGTTCTCCGCCATGATTTCGGTTATGCAAACCACCACTCCTCGCTGGGTGTTCGGCCCGGGGCGGAGATACTGAATGCTGAGAATCGTCACCGCCATGACCAGCAACATCACCAGCAGGGCTTCGGCAGTCGAATGTCCGCGACAATCACCCATAGAGATAGTCCATCCCTGCAACATATTTGGAATTCTTCATCATGCGAATCGGAAAACACCCGGTAATCTGATCGATCTGTTCTGAATGACTGTAGTTGTATTTGACTTCAAGAACGATTCTTCCGCTCTGAATGGCATTGGCAAAAAACGAATTACTGTGACTGTGGATCTTCCTGAATGATTGCTGATGATCAATCGTAATACGGCATTGCTTGTCCGCAGAGAGAAAATATTTCCGGCGATATCGGTTCACCATCACCGGTTTGAGAGGTGTGAATATTTCTCGAAGAGAATCGGGCAATTGGTCAAGACCAACGGCGTCGTGAATCTTGTAAAGGTCGATGGAATCATCAAAAATAAAGGAAGATCCTTTGAAGGATTCCTTTTTTCCCATTATACCACATTTAATTTTGAACTCCAGCACGGGTGATTCAACCCGCCCGAACAGGTCGCCATACCAGCGAATCCTGGCTTTAACCCGAATCATAGACCCATCGACATTGCCAAAATAACTGCGCAGGTTGTGGGAATCGAAATAAATATTATTGATATGACGAGGGCTGTAAATTTCAGAGAAAAGACCGGGGTTAATCAGAACTTGACGTTCCATCTGCTGAAACGTGAGGAGAGTCGTCACAAACTTACGTTCATAACGAAACAGCATTTCCGGATCATTCTTCATCACCTAATCGAAAATAGAATTCAATGGTGAATCTCTCTTAAATA